>NZ_OZ245358.1:600000-880000 GCF_965226395.1 Bacterioplanoides sp.
TAATCCGGTTTTAAATTCCAACGTCAGAGTTTTCAGGTCGGTGCTTTTTTTAGTCTGATGATTCACCATCGACATCAGTAGCGGACGCCAGTACTGATCCAAATATTGCTGATAATCACTGAAGGTTAAGGTTTTTAACAATGACTTTTTACGATCATAAAACTCCACTTTCTGTGCCCGGAACTCGGCTTTATCTAACCAGACAACCTGACGGGTGTAACCGGAATATTTATCGGTTGGGATCTGTTCAATTTTATAACAGTCCAGGCCGTTTACGGTTTCTTCACCCAGGAAGGTAAATTGATATTTCTCCAGTTCAAAAGAACTCAGATCTTCGTAAGAAAATTCACTGCCCATAAAAGGGCCTGACTTGTTACGTGATGCAATCCGTTTTACTCGCTTTAACGCCGGTAAATACAACCATTGATCATCTGCGGTATTAATATGAGAGAAACTCAGAAATGCCGTGCCTTTAACATCACGGGGCTTATCAAAAATGGTTAAGCCTTTATCACCATCATCATTAATTTCCAGATTTTTGATGCGCATTTCGCGAATACTTTCTTCTCCCTGAGAGTTGCGCAACGTCATAATCACACTGGATTGTGAGTCCTGCCAACCCAAATCACGCTGCTTACGCTCTGCCGCAATCGCATAACCCTGCTCTTGTGGGGACTTTCCGGCAAGTTCTAATGCCTGAGACACAGAGGCTGTCATAATCAGCAAGGCCATGCTGGCCAGTGGTTTTATTAATTTCATGGTCAGTATCCTGTTTATTATTAACTTATGAATGAGAAATAGATTCGCCGGAGCTTGTTTCAGAAGAGCTTGCTGCAGAAGATAGTTCGCGTTTATCGGCCACCAACAAAAAGGCCGGTAAAAACAGAAAATCCACCAGTAATGCAATAAAGATAATCAGCGCAGTCGCCAGCCCCATATCAGCATTCATACGGAATGCCGATAACGTCAGCAGTGAGAAGCCAACACATAATACCAGCGTGGTAATTACCAGAGCACGGCCAACGCTGGAGAAGGCATAACGAATCGCCGCTTCGGTATCACGGCCATCAACCCGGGCGCGTTGATATTTGGATAAAAAGTGCACGGTATCATCAACGATAATGCCCAGTGTCATCGACACCACAATGGATAACCCCAGATTAATTTCTCCGGAGATTAAAGCCCAGACACCAAAACCAACCGCCGCTGGCATCACATTAGGAATCAGGCTGATTGCCCCTAAACGGGTCGATTTTAATGCAAACACCAACAAGGCAGAGATCAGGAACATCGCTACCACCATGCTGATAATCATACTGTTCATATTGGTTTCACCAATGTGCGAAAACATCAGTGTTGGCCCGGAGCCAGCCAGACGGTAATCCGGTGCATGAGTGTCGAACCATTGTAATGCCCGCTGTTCCAGTTCAACGTATTCTTTGCTACCGAGGTTTTTCAGCGTGCTGACAATTTGCGTGGACGACTTATCAATATTCAACTGGTTATTTAAATCCAGACCATAGGGCAGCGACATCTCATACATCAGCAGATATTGCGCCGTTAATTCACGCTCGCCGGGCAGACGATAGTAAGATTCATCATCCGCATTCATGCTTTTATTCAGGCGTTTGATGGTATCGGAGATGGTGGCGACATGATCAACTTCCGGTTGCTGGCGTAACCAGTTACTGAAATCTTCAACCGTCTGTAAAAAATCCGGATCACTGATGCCATTGCTCTGATCACTGTACAGCGCCCAGTTAATGCTCGACATGCCGGAAATTAATTCTTCCTGTTTATCCACCGACTGACGGAAGGTTGTGGATGGATCAAAATATTTGGTGGCTTCATCATTTAACTGGTTTTGTGGCACCAGTGCGGCAAAGCCAAACATCACCACACCGGTAACAGGCAATAAGGCTTTATGGTGTTTCACCACCCAATCTCCAAACCTCTCCATGCCACCCTGATGCTCCGGGGCCACCGCCACTTTAATCGGTAAGATTCGTAATAATGCCGGTAAAATTGTGACCGAAAAGACAAACGCCAGCATCACACCAATCGCACATAGTTCACCAAAGTCGGCTAATACCGGAGACTCTGAAAACATCAGGGTAATAAAACCAATGGCGGTTGTCGCGCTGGTAATAAAGACCGGCATTAAATTCAGCTCCATGGCAAAGGCAACCGCCTCTTCGCGTGATTTACCCTGGCGCATTGCAAATTGAGTCGAGGCAACAATATGCACACAATCTGCCACGGCTAATGTCATCACCACAATGGGCACATTAATGGTGGCGGTGGATAAAAAGTAGCCCAGCCAGCCGCTCAGCCCCATAGTGGAAGCAATGGTTAATAAAATCACCACTAATGTCGACAACATGCCAAGCAGGCTGCGCAGTAACACCGCCAGCATCAGAATAATCGCCAGGAACATCAAAGGAATCAGTGTGGTCAGATCTTTTTGCGCTTCTGTCGCAAAGCTGTAATTCATCAGAATAACGCCGGTGTGATAAAAATCGGCGGTTTGGTATTTCTCTGAAAACTGTTCGGTCAGCTGTTTGGTGAACTCAGTAATTTCGATCACTTCCAGCGTGTTATTTTCTTTGTCCGGCAGTTGTACAGTGATATTTATCACGGCTACCTGACCGTTTTCAGACACCAGACGGTTAACTAATAACGGCTCAGTCGTCGATACTTGCTGTGCACGATCAAGCACTGGCGGGCTGATCATATCCAGTTCAAGAATCAGATCTTCAACAATTAAATCGTCTTCTTCGGCCCAGGTGTGCTGATAATTACTGATGGAATCAACCCGGTTTGAATAAGGTATCTGCCAGGCTTCATCGGTCAGCTCTTTGATTTGCGCCATCATGTCGGCCGCAAACACCGTGCCTTCTTTGGGCACGACAATGATGGAAACATTGTCATTTTTATTAAATAGCCGCTGCATTTCTTCAAAGGCAACCAGCTGTGGAAAATCCTTTTCAAAAAACACCTTATAATCACCACGAAAATGCAGGTTTTTAGCCCCCAAAGTCGCAGCAACACCTAATAGCAGCACCATTAAAATGGTCAGCCAGGGATGACGGATGATGGCATTCAGCCAGAGTTGTTTCATGAGTATTCCTCCTGAAAATCAGTGGGTTCTTTAATTTTCTGATGGCTGGTTAATTGTTGGCTGATGGCCGGTTAATTGTTGAAAGTGCTGAGCAATGCGCTGCCAGCTGGCGTTGTAATCCCATTCATAAGACAGCGGCTGCCATCCCATCCCATCTAATAACAAACTGATATTATTGAGCAGTAACGACGAGGACTCTAAACGTGAAATAGCCGTGGCATCAGCGGCAGAATGCGCCAGCGCCAGGCTACCAAACGACATTGCCCAACTGGCAAAGGTCAGGGTTTCCACCGTAACAGGGCGGCTGATTTTTCCCTGCTCCAGCGCCTGGCGAAACATTGAATCACTGGCGTTATTCACCCGCTCCTCCAGCTCATCCAGCACAGCGTTACGCTTATCGGAGGTGTTTTCCCGCACTCCGGGAGCTTTTCCCACCAGCACAACCTGAAACAGAGTTGGGTTTATCTGAGAATATAATTGATGGGCAAAATGCAGCGCCAGTGCCTGTTCGCGTAACTCACCTTCAAAACGAAAGGCCAGGGCAAATAAGGCCAACATAGAGGACATTGCCCGGCAACACAGGGCGCTGACACAATCTTCTTTACTGCAGAAATGGTTATAAATAGTACCTTTGGAATACGGCGAGCGGGCAGTGAGTTTTTCCAGTGTCAGCGAATTAAGGCCCTGCTCAGCGAGAATATCGATGGCCAGATCGAGTAACTCTTCTTCGCGGGCGAGGCGCTTCTGTTCGGCTTTGGTGAGTTCTGTCATACCTGATTCCTGCTTGAATCAGGCCGTCATTTCCGTAAAGGATGATTAGAATTATAAAAAAATGACGACCCGTCGTTTTTGACGAATCGTCACATTAGATCAAACTGTTGACGTCCAATAGTGCAAATCATGCCAAATTGTTATCAACTCAGCGAGTCTGGTGCAACAGTCTTTAACCTATATGCGGCTAATGCTACATCGGCGGCTATTCAGTGGTCGTTAGCCACAACAGCCTGAGTGGTCATCAAAGTCGATGGCCATATAAATAGAAGCACGCGGAAATTGTGCCGGATAAGCGATATAGTAGTGCGTGTTTTCTTCAATCGGCCACCAGCAGGCAGCAACACGTGGCACATCATCCAGATTCACACGCTCAATACAATATTGCAATTGCATATCCGCTGTTTCCGGAAAGCTTGCGGCAAAATACTCTGGGAAACCTTCCTGAGCCGTATCTAACTTATCTTCAATTTGTAGTTGCTGAAGCTTTTTCTTCCAGTTGTCGTCCTGACTGGCATCGACCAGAAAATCACCTAAATAATTGGTGTGACGCTTTTTAATAATTCGTTGGTTAGCCATATTTAAATCTGCACTTTTATTGAATTTTATCTTCACACAGCGCAATACGATGGTGTTTTAGCCGCCGTCCCGAAGGCACATCCATGTGCCTGCCGGACTACCGCAACATCCTGTTGCTGCTTTAAAACACCATCGTATTCGCTGCTACTATTTCGATTAAATTGATTTTACCAGGGCAATTGCTGGCCATTGGAATGCCAGAAGCCACCACTGTTTTCCAGCGTCAGCTCATCAATACGCTGCGCCAGTCCTTCTGCCGCTTGTGCCGGGGTAATATCACCATTAAAACCAACCATTCGGGTTTGTACAAAGCCCGGGTGCAACTGAGCAACGGCAATGCCCCGGGGTTTTAAATCCATCGCCAGGCTTTTACCCACGGCATTTAAAGCCGCCTTAGAAGCACGATAGCCGTAATAGGCACCGGAGGTATTATCTTCTAACGATCCCATACGACTGGTGATATTGGCAATTTTACTGCCCTCGCCCATTAACGGCAGTAACGCATGAGCAATCATCAGTGGCGCGATGGTGTTGACCTCAAACTGCTGACGAATCGTGTCAGCATCCATGTTATCGAGGGTTTCGTTCAAAAAGATACCGGCATTGTTAATCAGCACATCGATTTTGCCTTCCACCAGCTCCGCCAGAATGGTCTGCAAACCTTCTGGTGTTTGCTCATTGGTCACATCAATACCACTGATGGTCTGATCGGCAATATCTTCAATCTCATCACCCGCTTCGCGGCAGATGGCCGTTACCAGATCGCCACGAGCGGCATACAGCTTAGCCAGCTCCAGGCCAATACCCCGGTTAGCGCCGGTAATCACTACGTTTGCCATGTTTTTCTCCGCTTTGAGGATAGGTTGTGAGCGCACATAATAATGCAAAATGATCGTGATTGTTCAACAGCCGTTCGGCATCTGAATTAATCGTTAGCTGGATAAAAAAAGCCGCACAAAGTGCGGCTTAATCATCATTAGCAGGCGATAACCCTGACGTTACAGGGGCCAGGCCTTAAAAATGCTTTAAGAAGCAAATTGCGCGGTCATCAGTTTCAGGCGCTGTTGCTGCATCTTTAATGAATACTCCAGCTCTTTATAACGGGTACGCAGTGCAGCTTTTTCCCATTTTACCGCCAGCGAGCGCTTGGTCTCTTCATATTTCACCGCTTGCAACTCAGTCCATTCATTCAGCATCACTTTAAATTCATCGTATTCCTTCTCCAGCAGGGCTGCCCATTGCTCCAGCGTTGCCGGATCTTTGCTTTGGGCATTCGCCAGTTTTTCCTGAGCACGCTGGAACTGCATTTTCAGTTGCGCACGCTTGATCTTAAAGTCTGGCACCACTTTTAAATCCCAGGTCAGCCCCACCCAGGAGCAGGCTTTGATAAACCACTTGGTTGGGTCCCAGTGGAACCAACGAATGCCATTACGGTAATCGTTCTGAAAAATATGGTGGTAGTTGTGATAACCCTCACCGTGGGTCAGAAATGCAAAAAACGCATTGTCACGCGCGGTGTTTTTATCCGTGTAAGGCTGAGAACCCCATTTATGAGCAATGGAGTTAATAAAGAAGGTAATGTGATGCGCTACAACAATGCGCAGGAAACCCGCCAGCAACAGCATTCCCCAAATATCATCAAAAAGCACACCCAGTAGCAATGGCACACCGATGTTCATACCCAGAGCAATCGCCGCGTAGTACTTGTGCTGCCACACCACAATCGGGTCTTTCATCAGGTTCTTAACGTTATCGAAGTTCACTTCGCCACTTTTGTACTTACGCAGCATCCAGCCCATATGCGAGAACCACAAACCACGCTTAGCTGAGTACGGGTCACGTTCCACGTCATCACAATAGCGGTGATGCACACGATGGCCTGAGCTCCAGGATAAGATGCTGTTCTGAAAGGCCATCGCACCCCATAACGCGTACCAGATGCGCAAGCTCCAGTGCGCCTGATAAGCATTATGTGACCATAGACGATGGTAGCCGCCGGTAATCGCCATACCCGTCATCCAGGTAATAATCACACAAGCGACCCAGGCTGATGTCTCATAGCCATAGGCAATACCGTACCAAGGCACCAATGTCAGTGACACCAGCGTGGTCACACTGAACATAATCACCGGAATCCAGTTCAGCGGTGCTTGTTCGGATTCTGTGGTGCGATTTGGCAAGGTGTTTTTATCGTTATTCATCGAGATTCTCATAGCTGTTAAAAAGCGTGCGCGTATCATACCTGATTATGGGTTATTCAGCATGAGCCAGATCACTGCCCGATGCCTCTCCCGTTGATGTGTTCAGATTAGGCCAGTTTGATGACAGAGGGGTTGTACAACGGCAATATAAAGCTGACTTTTATGATTCTTTCCGCTTTGGCATGGCATATGTGCCAGTTTGCCAGCTTTGCGGGAGTTTATTTGCCGGGTTAGGGAACTTGTCGCCATAAAGTGGTCTGAACCCAAAAAACCGCTCTCCGGAGGATATAACCGATGCGCCTGAAACGCCTGATTTTACCGTTGCTGATTCTGTGTTCTGCCACCCATGCCGACTGGCAGCTGAACAATGCCCGCTCCGAACTCAGCTTTGTGGCGACCAAAGATGCCCGGGTTGCTGATAACCACTACTTTTCCCGCTTATCAGGCTCGGTGACTGATACCGGAGAAGCGGAACTGCTGATTGATACCGCATCGGTTGAAACCAATATCGCCATGCGTGACCGTCGCTTACGCGACATTCTGTTTCGCATTACCGACTTTCCTCAGGCCAAAGTCACCCTCTCCGTTCGCTCTGGGTTTCTGAAACCACAACCGGCTGGCACCGTGCGTTATACCGACGTGAATGCAAAACTGTTTCTGGTCGGCGCGACTCAGCTGCAAAAAGCCCGGCTGGCTATTTATTACCTGGCGGATGGCGCGGTCGAAGTCAGTACCATTGAACCTGTGCTGGTTGATAGCGAAGACTTTGGTTTATTACCTGCCGTGGATCAATTGCGGGAAATGGCCGGCTTAAAAAGCCTGACCATCAAGGTTCCTGTTTCCTTCCGACTGGTGTTTGAGCCGGTGTAAATAAAGAACGATTGGTGTTTGAGTCGGAGCAGATATAAAGACTAAGCCAATAAATCGAGCGGACTGGTAGTTCCGGCAAAATGCTGGCCTAACACATGGGCGTATATCTGAGTGGTGGAAACATCACTGTGACCTAACAGCTCTTGCACGGTACGAATATCTCGACCTGAACGCAATAATTCAGTTGCAAAGCTGTGTCTGAAGGTATGGCATGAAATTCGTTTGGATGACAAACCTGCATTTTTGACTGCTCGTTTTAATGCCTTTCTCACGACTGACATATCCAGATGATGACGGCACAGAACTCTCGTTGTAGGGTGATTGCACAGCCTACTGGAAGGAAAAATAAACATCCACGCAGACTCTCGATAAGCCGAAGGATATTTACGCCCTACATTCAGAAATTCTTAACCCTGAACCAAACAATAGAGAGAAAATCAGCCGCACTCTTGGCTCGCAGCATTTAAGAATCTGATTTACTTCCTGTGACGATATAACAATTGGCAGATGCCTGAGACGTGTGGCAAATGTGAAGCCAAGATCACCTAATGGCTGATTTAAATAGTTGTTATAAAGGAATGCTAACGCATTCAAAGCCACCTTCTGTGTGTTAATAGCAACATCACGTTGATTTGCCAGAAAGTTCAAAAACAGGATAACTTCGTCCGGCCCCATTGCAGAAGGATGCTGGAGCCGATGATAGCGAATATAAAACCGAATCCAGTAAACATAAGTGTTCTCTGTACGAATGCTATAGCCGTGAAGCCTCATGTACTGGCGAATTTCTGTCAAAAACTTACTCTTGGCCATACGCTTCTCCAAATGCAAGAAACACTGTTTAAAAATACAGTATAATTTTAGCTTTTCAAGCTATGACGGTGCAGTTTGTTTTCGTGCTTGCCCGCTTTCACCATTGGTGATAATTTAAACACCAGTAAAACCAATGGGTCACGAAAGTGGTTTACAAAATAGTAGGCATACCGTGGCCGAAATAGTGTGCGCGCACGCTTTTCTGGAAGGGAATTATCTTGCTAAGGAAGGTTTCAAAGTGAAATCAGTTGGTTACAGCCATAAGCTCGAAAAGTTCTCGCAAAGATATCAGGCACGCACACGAATAAACTGTTATACGTAAATTATTATGAGCCAGTCTGATAACTCTGTATTTGCCATTTATAGAGAAGGTAGCTTCGGATTTGAGGAAGTTTCTCAAACTCTAGAAATGATGCCAAATCGTGTATCTGTAGGCGGTGAAAAGAGAAGCAATACAGTTTGGAAGTTGTTTATTCCAGATAGTGCCCTAAATCTTGAGGACCAGCTAAGAAGCTGGATAAATCTTTTCGAGTATAAGGCTGACAAACTGCTAGAACTCAAGAAGAGTGGCTGGACAATAGATATAGATTGCCTAATTCAGCCAGAAAATGGAGCTGCTATAGCTTGCTTTGATCCTGAGTTACTTTGTCAATTGTCGAATTTACATGTAAACCTTATCATCAGGGTTTGGGAATAACTGCAACGTATAACAAAGCCAGCCACGATAGCCAGCAAGCTGGCGGACTCGCTTCACTCGCCCGTGCTGGCAGGCGTTATGCCTAAAACACAACATTAACCAGTTAGGATGAAAATATATGAAAAAAATAACCGCCAGTATTTTCCTGCTATTTATCACGCAGTTCTCGAACGCTGATGAATTTGGTCACTGCAATACACTTATTAACTACGGAATAACAAATATTACTAAGAAAATGACTTCTGATCACTCGGTTGCGTACAAGTGGCATAGTAATTGTGGTCAGGACTTCAACAGTGTAAGTGATAATTCAGTTCGTAAAGCGAGTATAAGCGTATTTGGTTATGGTAGCGGAGACGCTGACTCAAATACATCTCACATGCGTACTAGATTGAAGACATGGTGTAATAAAAACTCTGACTTTGCAGAATCTAGAAGTAATCTTTTTGAAGAAGCTAGAACAATTGGAAAGCCTGCGTTAGATGCATGGAACCAATGCCAAAAGACAGCTAAAAAAGGTATTGGCATTGATGTTTCAATTCAGGGTGAGAATGATGAATATGTAAACTTTACAATAGATTCGACATCAGATGGAGATCACCTGTTTTATGGTATTACTGCGCTTGGTTTTGGCTGTAAAGTAAATGGTAAGAATGGAGCTGGAGTTGAAACAACAAAAATTGATACGGGTGATGGCGGAAACCTGTTGATGACTAAAAAATCAATAAAAATTGATAATAAGAATATACATATAAACTGTGTCAGAAAAAAACCTACTATAACTGTGGTCAAAGGGGTCGGCGAAATTTTATATGAACAAGGTCATATCAGTGTCATGACTAGTGGCCCGGCACTGCCGATCACAATTCCTTCTGTGGAAAAAACATACTATGTAACTCCTCCTGAGACAGTAATTGCATTTGCTTCGAAAGAGTGTCCCAAAGGATGGACAGATTACTCAAAAGCTGATGATAGATTTATTCTAGGAAGCTCTGCCACAAATCCTCTGTACAAAACAGGTGGACGAAAAGACATTCCCACTGATGGTAATCATAGTCACAGCACCGGAGGAATACGAGACGGAGGCTGGGAACCGTCGGGTCATCAAAGACAAAGCAGCAGTAACAGAAATCACAGTCATGGCACAAATTCAACTGGAAATCACAATCATGGAAACAACAATATGCCTCCTTATATTGCCTTAAAATATTGCAAGCGCTCTCGTTAATTTATTATTCGGTATGCATAACAAAGCGGTCAAGCCTGACGGCTATTCCGTCGCTTGTTTATGTGGCAGTCGCTATGCTGCCACAACACAATCAACTACATAGCCGCAGCTTACCGCGGCGTTATGAGTTCTGAAGGATTATGAATATGGAAATTTGGCATTTGGTTGTTCTAGCCATATTAGCTTTGAATATTATCGTTTCAGTTTTCATAGCAAGAAGAGACGATTTAGATACGTTTCAAAAAACAGCTCAGATCGTTATTGTTTGGCTTATTCCACTTATCGCCGCCATCGGCCTATGGTTGTTTCACCGAGGTAATGACGATAATTCTTCTGGCGGTGACCCTATCGGGGGCGGGCCTAGCGATAGCATCGGGGTCCAAGCTAGTAATGATTAAGTCGAATCTCATAACAAGGCCAGCCAATTCGCCAGTGATCTTTCCCCGATAAAACGGACACCGAAATCTAATTAAGATTGAGGTGTCCAATGCCAAAGTACAACAACCCTAGAAAGACCTGGCAATATTCCAACGAGTTTAAAGTAAAAGCCGTTCAGTTGAGTTTGATCTCAGGTATTCAGGTTCAAGAAGTAGCTAATACGCTCGACATTCATCCGTTCATGCTGTCACGATGGCGGAAAGAATATCGTGAAGGAAAGATCGTGGCAGACAAACGTAAAAAGTTGACAGATGCAGCAAGCCAGCAAGAAAAAGAGTTGTCGAAAGTGAAAAAGCTTGAAGCCGAGAATAAAAAATTGAAGCAGGAGCTTGATCTGTTAAAAAAGTGGCAACGGTTTCTTGCGGAGGAACATCAGCAAGATATCGATTCATCAAGAAGTTCGGGAAAGAGCTAGGCATTAAACAAACCTGCGAATGGCTTGCTGTATCAAGGAGTAGCTATTACGACTGGTTAAATCGTAAGCCCTCTACGCGAGACCGAAGAGATGATCAGCTTAAAGGCTTAATCAGAAAAATATGGAATCAAAGCGAAGGCCGATATGGAAGCCCACGGATCTGGAAAGCACTGTATAAACAGGGCATCAGTGTCAGCAAGAAGCGTATAGCTCGGCTTATGAGCAATATGGGCCTCATTGCCAGAGTCACAAGGGTAACGTACCGAGCACCAGGTATGAGACGTTTTCTGGCTTCTGGAGGAAACCTCCGGCCAGATGGTGAAGTTCCTGAGCGAAAAAATAAAGTGTGGGTTGCTGACGTAACGTATCTCAAGGTTAAAAATAAGTGGCATTACTTGTCTGTGATTATGAACCTCTACTCACGAAGAATCATTGGTTGGAGCCTTGATACGAAAAGGACAACCGCCGTCACTCGAAGAACGCTGATCAATGCGATACGTAAGCGAAAACCATCAGATTCACTGATACTGCATACTGATCGTGGTGTTGAATATAGAGGTGCAGAGTATCAAAAAGAGCTGAGACGGCATGGTATTGAACATAGCCTAAGTAAGCCTGGGAAATGTACAGACAACGCACATATGGAGTCATTTTTTCATTCATTGAAAGCCGAGTTGATACGCAAGACAGAATTTAAAACGACAGAAGAGTCGAAGTATTCTTTAGCTCGTTATATCAATGACTTTTACAACAGAAAACGGCTGCATTCGGGTATCAATTACTGTTCACCAATGGAATATGAACGAATAGCAGCATGAAAAGTAATGTGTCCGTTTTATCGGGGCAAGATCACCACTGCGTGGCTGGGCGGTTTCGCCGCCGGTGCCTTGAGCGTTATTTGTCGTAAGGAATTGATGTGATTTACTGTTCTAAATTGCCTAATCAGTATAAGGGTTTGTCGGTAAAAAAAATCCAAAATTAAGCTCACGGCTTACCGAAGTAGAAACAAGCTACAAAAACTGGGTTACTAATTTTAAGTGCAAGCAATTCGGCCAAGTATGGATCGAGAAATTTAATTCAACTGGTCATGGAGAGGCTGCCGAGGTATCAAAAGAAAATGGATCTAGTTAATTCTAGGAATGAAAGATATTCATGCGCTACTTATTAAAGATCTCGGTGTTTCTTCTATTGATGCTTCCTCAAATGCTACTCTCAGAAAATAACGTTGAAAGTTGTCAACACAAAAGAGAGGCAACCTATATTCGATTTCTGGAGGAGGCAAGAGACCCGAATGGAAATACCGCTCAGTACTTCAATTTAAAATACTTGAGCGAGGAAATGAAAAGTAATGGTATTCCCAATGACGAAATTTCAACACGCCTGATCAAATATATCGGGGAGTACAGCTATCGTCATTCTAAAGTAAGTGTTATCTCATCCCATATTAAATGTGAGAAGGAAATCTCTAGAGGAGTCTTTAAAATCAATAGTAGCTCCGGAAGGGGCTATGTTTCTGCCTCATATATAGGGGGGAAACTAGTTGGGCTTAGTTTTATCGAGAAACCTGATGATATTGACTTTAAGAGTGTAGATAAACGTTGATATGTAGAGACATGTGCTAGCATTTCGCATGAAACTTTAACAAGTAAATCCAGGTGACGCCTACGGCGCACCTGATTTAGGCGTTAAATACCAGCAATAGTAAAATCAATCGATGCAACAATCTCATCTCTAAAGTGTCTCAAAGAACCAATTGGGTCTTTAAGTTGAGACGACGGAATAGAAGCGATTTGTGGTGTTAGCAGTAAAAGTTTTTCACCTTTATATTCGATATCTGGTGTTAACCCCTGCATCTGTTCATTTTTAAAATGACTCAGCCTCCCAAGAGGTATGACCATTCGCGTTGCTAGATCAGAAATAAGCTCATGTTGGATATCAACAATATAAGGGTAGGCTTTTTGCGTATTACGGCTGGGGTTTTTATAAACGTCAAACTGAGCCATCAAAAAGACCTGAACTCGTCACCAAAGCAGCCATTTTCTTCGACAAAATCATTATATGCTTTGATGGCATTCTTATTTTCTTCAGCCCAGTTTTTCGCTTCATTATCAGCAAGCTTCTCTTTAAGAGCGTGCTCCAGTGTGGCCGACAAGTTAATGTTTAACGCCTTACATTTAAGGAGTAAGTCACTGTTTAAGCTAAGGTTTGTTGCCTTTTTAGGTGCATTTATGTCGTATAGAGATTGCATTTTGACATCCTCATGATAATACAAAATACATTATGCGCATTCGAATGCGCACCGTAAAGAACAACCTTCTCTATCTTTTGGTGATATATTCTCCGCCACTCCTAATGAAGTAAGTGAAGAATCAGGCTCTATAACCCATGAACTCAGGCGTTCTTGCAGTAATATCCGCCGCAATCATCTTTGGCAGCGCAGGGATTTTCGTCAAAACCCTTGATATGCCAGCCACCGTGATTGCGAGTTTCAGATTCTTTGTGCCAGCAATCATCCTCTTAGTGCTTTACAAAGAGGTCAGGCGAAACCTTTTTACCAAACCCGACAAGCTACTGATTGTCGCCTCCTGCCTTACCGCACTCAGAATACTACTTTGGGTCCTTGGATTTCTCTTCGCTCCGGTGAGTAAAGCCGTTGTGATTCTTTATACCTGGCCACTATTTCTTACTCTGTTTAGTTCCGTTTTTCTGCAAGAAACCGTTTCCCGGAGAAATTGGCGGCTTCTCTTCACCGCTTTCGGCGGGGTTCTGGTGATATGTTTTGAGGATCTGTCCGTAACGCCCCCTGATTACCTGTTAGGTTTAGCATTGATGCTTGGGGTCGCTATTCTCTATGCCATCGTTCTTACCGTGTTCAAAGAGCGCCTGGAAACTCACTCGCCTGAGGAAGTTCTTCTTTATGATAATTTCTTTGGCGCACTCATTTTTTTACCCTTCCTCGTTTGGAATATTCCGGAAATGAGCGCGACAGATTTTGGATATGGTGCTTTTTACGGTTTAGTCATCGGCTTTCTCGGTTATTACCTCCTGTATCAGGGCCTTTCAAAAGTGAAAGCATCATTTGCTGGCATTCTGAGCTATTTTGAGGTTGTAAGTGCTACGCTGTTGGGAATTCTGTTCTTTAATGAAAGTATTTCACTACAAATGCTGATCGGGTTTGGCCTAGTACTGATACCAAGCCTGCTACTGCGGACGCGGCAAAGAAAATAAATCCCCCAGCGCTGCGTATTGTATTCCCCCCAAGCGGGCAACAGGGTCGAGTTGTTCAGCCGACACCGTCAAACGGCCATTAACCTCTTGAGCAACCGCGTCATCCAACCAGGCACGCTCAATCTCCAGAAATACAATATGTTGTGGTGCAGGCCCCAGCTTCAATACTTGCTGTAAGCGACACTCAAACGCCACCGGTGCTCCCTCAATCCGGCCGATATTATGTTCGCCAAACGCCTCTACCTTCAGCCCCAGTTTTTCCACCTCACTTTCATCGTCTGCCAGCGTGGCTGCACTGCTGTTTAGTGCTTCTAGCTGCGCCATCGAGGCAATATGCAACACACAACGCTGGCTGCGCTGTAAATTGGCAAAAGTGTCTTTGCTTTGTTCGGCGGATTTATTACCAATCGACACCACCATGGTTGGTGGGTTGGAGCAAACCGGGGCAAAAAACGAAAACGGTGCCAGGTTTCGCTTGCCATTTTCCTGCTGCGTCATAATCCAGGCAACCGGGCGTGGTAATACCGTTTGCACTAAGCAGTGGTAGATCTGGCTGGTGTTCAGTTCAGAAAAATCGAGATTCATTCAATACTCCTTTCACTAATTTAACTTTAGCTAGTTTAACTACGCAGATGATTCAGTGTTCTTTTTAACACTTTTAGCGCACAAACCTTAACGACTGCACCGAAACTTTGCACAACCTGATCAATTACTCTTCTTTTAAAGTTACACAAAGTTACATAAAATCTAGAAAAATTGCCTGATATCCGTCAAAACCAGAAAGCAATACGGACAATCGAATTTATAAAACCGCTTTATTTGCAGTGTTTAATAAACAATAAGGCACCATTCCGGACAAACCAAAATGTAACAAAATGTATCTTTATTTTGGCATTCCACCTGCAAAAAAGTCTCCGGACAATTAATAAATTGCAGGAGAACTGTCTATGACGCCTACGGAAATGGAAGCGTTAAAAAGCGCTTTTGAAATGCACCAGGCTATGAACATCGAGGTGTTCTACTGGTGGTGTACTGCCATTATGTTTTTGATTCATGCTGGCTTTTTAGCCTATGAAATTGGTGCCTCGCGGGTTAAAAACGCGCTGGCTTCAGGCATGAAAAATATCCTGACCTTATCGGTCATTATTCCCACCTTTTATTTCTTCGGTTGGTGGATTTACAACGCCTTCCCGAATGGTTTTGTTCCGATAGAAGCCAGTGGTGCACTGCCTTGGTCAACCGGCATGGGGCCAGATGCAACCGATATGGGCACGGGTATTTTCTGGGCCGCGTTTGCACTGTTTGGTGCGACTACCGGCTCCATTATGTCTGGTGCCGTGATTGAGCGTATTCGCTTAAGCGCCTACCTGATTCTGACCATTGCCGTTGGTTCGGTACTGTGGATTCTGGCCGCTGCCTGGGGCTGGCACCCGGATGGTTGGTTAACTGGCGTACTGGGTTACCACGATGTGGGCGCGTCCGGTGTGGTTCACGCGGTTGCGGGTTTCTTCTCTCTGGGTGTGTTAATTAATCTGGGGCCTCGTATTGGTAAATACGTCGACGGCAAACCTATGGCTATTGTGCCGCACAATATGCCAATGGCGCTGATTGGCCTGATGCTGATTATTGTTGGTTTCTTCGGCTTCCTGGGTGGCTGCATCATCTTTAATGGTGGCGAAACTGGCTGGACTACGATTTACAACAACCCAACCAACCTGTCGGCTTTCGCCTTTAACACCTTAATGGGCTTTGCCGGTGGTGTGATTGGTGCTTACCTGACATCACGTGAGCCTTTCATGACCATGTCAGGTGGCCTGGCCGGTATTATCACCATCGCAGCGGGTATGGATCTGTATTACCCGGGTCTGACCTTTATGCTGGCCGTATTTGGTGGTGCGACTATGCCACTGTTTGGCAAATTCCTTGAAAGCAAAGGTATTGATGATGCCGTAGGCGCTGTTGCCGTACACGGCTGGTGTGGTGTATTGGGTGTGGTGTTTGTTGGCCTGTTTGCCTCGGGTTACCCGAACGTGATCGAAGGTGCACCAGAGATTAACTTCACCGGTCAGTTAATGAGTGCAGCGATTATGGTGGCACTGGGCTTCATCCCGGGTTACCTGATTTCCTTCGCTCTGAAGAAAATGAACATGCTGCGTGTACCACCAGAAGTTGAAGCGAAAGGTCTGGATCTGGTTGAAATTCCAGCCGTGCCTTACCCGGAAACCGTACCAGCACAAGACATCATCTCTGGTACTACGCCGGCGACTGAAAATCTGACCCCAGCCGCTAACTAAGTTTATCCATTATTATTAAATGCCCGCTGCGACAGCGGGCAAGGAGACGAATATGAATTCATCACCATTAACCAGCTGGGAAGGCGTTGGCGCATATTTCACCTTTGCTGATAACCCGGTTGTTGTTGGCGCTCTGTGCATTGGCGCCATTGCGGTTTTCTGTGGCTTTATGGGAGCCATTATTAAGCACGAAAACGACAGTTTTGATCAGCACAAAGATTGATTCATTCTGTTATCAACCAGAGCATCAGAAGCCATGCTTCTGATGCTCTGTTCTGATGGATAGCATCAAGAACAAAAGCAGAACACTGAGAAAAAAGAAAAACACCATGAGTTATCAGATTGCATTAGGGCAGCAGCACTATCATTTTCCCGATTTAAAAACCCTGATGGCCAAAGCCACACCATTACGCTCAGGTGATTGTCTGGCGGGTGTTGCCGCATCTGATGAACAGGAACGTATTGCCGCACAATTAACCCTGGCACAAGTGCCGCTAAAAACCTTTCTGCAAGAAACGGTTATTCCTTACGAAGACGATGAAGTTACCCGCTTAATTATTGATGAGCACGATGCTGAGGCATTTACCATTGTCAGTCATTTAACCGTGGGCGATTTTCGTAACTGGCTGCTCAGCGAACAAGCCGATACTCATACACTGCAACAACTGTCTCCCGGATTAACACCGGAAATGGTTGCCGCTGTGAGTAAAATCATGCGCATTCAGGATTTAATTCTGGTGGCCAATAAGTGCGAAGTGGTTACTCAGTTTCGCAATACCATTGGTTTAAAAGGCCACTTATCCACACGCCTGCAACCGAACCACCCTACTGACGATCCGGCCGGAGTTGCCGCATCGGTACTGGATGGTTTGTTGTACGCCAATGGCGATGCCGTGATTGGTATTAATCCGGCCAGCGACAATATTGAAACCGTCTGTACGTTAATGAAAATGCTGGACGATGTGATTCAGCATTATGAAATTCCCACCCAAAGCTGCGTATTAACGCACGTAACCACCCATATTGAAGCCATTAATCGTGGCGCACCGGTGGATCTCATTTTTCAGTCGATTGCCGGTACACAAGGTGCCAATGAATCCTTTGGCGTCAGTCTGGATATTCTGCAACAAGCCTATGATGCTGGAAACAGCTTACAGCGTGGCAGCGTGGGTAATAATTTTATGTATTTTGAAACCGGCCAGGGAAGCGCTCTTTCTGCCAATGCGCATCACGGTGTCGATCAGCAAACCTGCGAAGCCAGAGCTTATGCCGTTGCCCGTAAATTTAATCCTCTGCTGGTGAATACCGTTGTAGGGTTTATTGGCCCGGAATATTTATATAATGGCAAACAAATTATCCGCGCCGGATTAGAAGATCATTTTTGTGGCAAATTATTAGGCCTGCCGATGGGCTGTGATATTTGTTACACCAATCACGCCGAAGCGGATCAGGACGATATGGATATGTTACTGACCCAGTTTGCCGCTGCCGGTGGCACCTTTATTATGGGCATTCCCGGCTCAGACGATATTATGCTGAATTATCAAACCACATCATTCCACGATGCCTTGTACGCACGTGAAGTATTAGGATTAAAACCGGCACCGGAATTTGATGCCTGGCTGAAAAAAATTGGTATTTTTGATCAACACAATCAGCTGGCGTATCACAATAAAAACGTACCTTCTGCTTTCCAGCATGTTTTAAGGTAAGGAGAATAAAATGCACAACGATTTTATTCACGAGAACCCCTGGCAAACACTCAAACGTTACACCGATGCCCGTATTGGTTTAGGCCGGGCTGGTGTGAGCTTAACCACCGATGTTCATCTGCAATTTCAGCTGGCTCATGCCAAAGCACGCGATGCGGTTCATTTACCGCTGGATTTTGCGCAACTGAGTCAATCGTTACGCCAGGTGCTTGGCCCTGAAGCGGCATTAAAAATGCCACTGTTTCAGGTGAGCAGTCAGGCGCAGAACCGCGCCCATTATTTACAGCGCCCGGACTTGGGCCGATTACTGGAAAACCAAGACCAGTTAACCCTGCAGCAATGGCGCCGTGATAACCCGGCTGAGTTTGATGTTGCCTTTGTTATCGCCGATGGCCTGTCATCCGCCGCCGTCGCTAACCATGCCGCCGCCATGCTCAGCAGCATCACCTCAGCACTGCAATCTACCCGTTTAACCAGTGGGCCGGTTGTCATGGTTGAGCAAGGCCGGGTGGCGATTGGCGATCCGATTGGTGAAGCGTTACAAGCACGTTTGCTGGTTATGCTGATTGGTGAACGTCCCGGGTTAAGCTCACCCGACTCACTGGGCTGTTATTTCACTTACCAGCCTCAAAGTGGCAAAAATGATGCACACCGTAATTGCATCTCCAATATTCGCCACGAAGGCCTTAGTTATGAAGAAGCCACGCACAAATTATTGTATTTAATGCTGGAAGCCGATAAGCGCCAGTTATCCGGCGTTAACTTAAAAGACGAATCCGACAATGGTGAATCGGCCTTATCGTCCAGCCCAACAAATTTATTACTGGAAACCAGCAGCCACTGAATCCATGTTGCTGGATGGAGTTTGTATGAAGAATATGTCTGTTGTACTCAAGCGTACGTTGTTTTATCCATTATTTTTATTGTTATCCAGTGGCTTTTTCCTGCTGGAATGGCGCGGTTTTGTACCGTTAGGTGTGGCTGTTGCCGTTGCTCTGATGGTGCATATTGGGGTGAATGGTTATGACGTTTGGAAGGCCAAAAAATTGTCCTAGCCAGATTTAAGACAGCTTCTGTAAGCCTTATATATTGGCACACTTCGGTCAGGATTTTACTCTTGCCCACCTTCACCATTGGTGATAGTTTCAACACCATCATAATCATTGGGTTATGGGCATTGTCTACAAAACAGTAGGCATACCGTGGCCGAAATAGTGTGTGCGCACGCTTTTCTGGAAAGGAA
This sequence comes from Bacterioplanoides sp., assembly GCF_965226395.1. Taxonomy (GTDB): domain Bacteria; phylum Pseudomonadota; class Gammaproteobacteria; order Pseudomonadales; family Oceanobacteraceae; genus Bacterioplanoides. The sequence goes on from NZ_OZ245358.1 coordinate 619,608, forward strand.
TTATCTTGCTAAGGAAGGTTTCATAGTGAAATCGGTTGATTGCAGCCATAAGCTCGAAAATCCTCGATAAGATATCAGGCACGTGCACGAATAAACTGTTAGAGAGCAACCGAAATTTGAGTGAATACCAAATAGCAACTATTCGACAAATTTGGATTGTTCTACCGTTTTTACTCTTTGTGAGCGGCGCCTATTGGCATTCATCGCGATCTTTAATTAAGTCAGCGCATGGCATCCTCATTCTACTGGCTTTTAGTTATGCGGTATGGGTAAGTGAACTTACAGAGTTTGGCCCGCCTTTTAAATATTATGCACCAATGTATGTTTTGCTTATTGCAGGTTTAGCCTCAATGACCTTTTCATTTAAGGCATTTATTGGCAAAAAACGGGTGCATCTCGTTCATGGGCTTACATTGTTGTCAGCCTTCCTTGTTTGGTTCGTTGGCTCAATGGCTATAGCACATGACTGGATTTAAGCTCTCATACAAGGCTGATCAGACCGGTCACTATGAGGTTTTCCCCATTGGCTCTATTTACCATAGCCACAGAGGTGACATTGAAGCATATGAAAATGGCTTGATTAAATAGTGATTCTCATAACAAATATAGGCAGGTCGACTCATTTTCCGATCCGGCTTCGCTTTCATTAAAAATGATCGCCTGCTACAGGCCTTAGTCCAATAAAGAATTATAAATATGGAAAGAATATTTAGCTTTACATGCTTATGTTTCGGTGAAGTCCACGAAGGCTCTCCAAGCTTTGACTTCAAAGCTCCTGATCCATGGTTATCACAACCAGCTGAAATAAAAGAGAAAGGAAAGATCAGCGACGATCTTTGCTACTACACCGATGAAGATGGTGCACATTACTTTGCAAGAGTAATAATAGAGATACCAATTCACGGTGTTACAGAGCCATTCATGTGGGGTGTTTGGGTATCTCTAAGTGAGCAAAGTTTCAATCATTATGTTGAAACCTGGGATGAACCAGATACTAGCAAAGGTTACTTTGGTTGGTTCTGCAGCGAACTCCCTTATTATGAAAGTACTTATTCTTTAGCAACAGATGTGAATCCCCACAGCGAAGGTTCCAGACCCACATTGTTTTTACATGAGACTGAGCATGAGTTATACCATGACTTTATTAACGGCATCAGCATAGAGAAGGCGCAGAAAATTGCAGAACTTTGCATGCACGGCTAACAAGTAAATCTAGGTGACACCTGATCCGCTGAGCTCCAAACCAGCCGAACATGCAGACTTTATACGAAATTATGAAGACTACACTTTTAATACTCTCATGTTTGCTATTTGCAGGTTCAAATAATGCTATGTCTGAGAAAGAATTTTCTATCATAGGCACTAGCGTGTCTGAGCTACCGTATAATATCGATTGTGACACAAAGAGAACTACAATCTTTGGTAAAGCCAGAGTAACGATTACTCATTGTATTGATTCTATAGGCCCAGATAGCGATGGTATGTATCAAGCTTATTATGATTACGAAACCATCATCTTAGAAGTAGATAATGAAACTGTTTCTGCTAAAAGATATGCAGATACACCAGAAGAAGCATCTTTAATTAGAATCAAAGATTCTAAAGGTGAGAGATTACTTCAGTTAGATGACTTTAATAAAGTCCTTATAAAAACGGAAATTTCATTTCTAAGAAACAGCGGTTCCGAAAATATAATTTATTTAGATACATCTAATCAAAAAATTGGATATAGCACAGTTCCGAAAGATGGCGTATAACAAGCTAATCTTGGTTTACGGCTTCGCCGCATGACATCGTAAAACGTTACTTCGTAACTACGGCACCCCAAATTAATAACGTTATACACTATTAGAGAGTCAGAGATGGAAATAGTATTTTTGGATCAAAAAGCGAAATCCAAACAAGAAGAGTCTCGCTGGTTTCATTACTGCGTATCAAAGAAAATTCCAATGGTAAAGACTGTAAAACGCACATCTCAGGGTGATGTAGACTGGGATTATATTACGATGGATTCCAATGATGATGAATTCTTATTTTCCGAGGAAAGCTGGATAAAAAGCGAGCTTAAAGAGCTGCTCAAGTACTACGAAACACCAAAAACAGAGGCTAATATAGGCTCATTGACTGGCATGGTAAAAAACTTGCCTATAGAGCATGTATCAGATTTTGCAAAAGATGTTTGCAATACGCTTTCTCGGGCTTATCAGAGGCACAAAACAAAAAAATCATAATAAGCGGCTTAAAATCGCGCACTATGTGTGCTGGACTCGCCACTATGCGGCTCGCCTTAGCTTAGGTTTTATATAACTAAAGGAATGTCCAAATGGAAGTCAGAAAAGTTAGTGAAAGAATCATCAAAGGGTTTTCTACAAGAACTGATAACGAAACTGAAATGAACCCCAATACGGGAAAAATCCCAGCTTTATGGAAAATGTTTGATGAAACTGTTCCTGTTAACTATAAGGATGGTGAAAGAGTCTTTGGTGTTTATTTCAACTATGAATCAGATCATCACGGACAATTTGATGTGCTTGCAGGTTTCGACGGTGCATCTACACCATCAGGAAAAGAAATAGAACAAATCACCATCCAAGCAGGTAAATATTTGGTATTTACACATCGAGGTGAAATGCCCCAAATTGCGATAGATGCATGGACAGAAGTTTGGCAGTACTTTTCTAGCAACAAGCCGGAGCACAAAAGATTATATTCTACAGACTTTGAATACTATCCCAGTGAGAATCAAATTGAAGTCCACATTGCGGTGAAATAGTTACATAGCAAGCCAATAAAGTGGGACTGCTAAAACTTGGTTCGAGACTGCAGACACACTTACTAACGCCCATTATTGCGCAAAGCTAACCCTTGCATTTACGCACACTGCCCGGTGTATTCCCCGTCCAGCGTTTGTAAGCGGCGTTAAACGCACTCAGGTGCTGATACCCCAACAACTCAGCGATTTCCACCAAAGGTAAATCTGTTTGCTGCAGATAATAGTTCGCCCGTTGCTGGCGGGTCTGCTCAAGTATTTTCTGGTAGCTGGTATTTTCCTGCTGCAGACGCCGCCTCAAAGTGCGTTCACTAATGTGAAAGAACTCAGCGATCTGTTTTTGCTCCGGCTCTCCCGCCGGCAATGCAACCACCAGCCATTCCATCAGCTTTGTTGACAGTGTTTTTTGTTTCAGAGAAGCATTCAGTGTTTGTGCTTCCCGCACCATTACCTTACGAATAAACGGATCAGCCTGATTAATCGTGAGTGATAACAGAGAACGCGGAAAGTGCACCGCAGCTTGCGCCTGATTAAACCGGATATTCTCACCAAAAACCTGATGCCATAGCGCCAGGTTATGCGGCTGGCGATGAGTAAACTGCACAGCGTGAATCTGATGTTTTGTCCCCGTCAGCATTTTTGCCAGAGTGACCCAGCTGGCCAGAAACAGATTCTCCAACAGGTTTATTAACTGAGGTGGAACGGAATTAGGTGGAACGGAATGAGGCTGAGCCGACTGAACCAACATAGCCCAGCTCATCATGACGCTTTCCGGCTCCAACTGAATACGGGTTTTACCACATGTAATTACCAGCGCTTCGTATTCAGGAATCAACATTAATGCATCCTGTAAGCAGCCACTATTAGCCGCGGCATAACCCAAAGCATTAAAACTGGTAATCGCCAACTGACAACCCAATTGCATTCCCAGGCTTTCATCCGCTTGTGGCTGCTGTAACAGTGCCTGCAGAAACGCCAGAAACTGAGTCAGTGAAATTCGCCCGGTTGGATCAGCAGACCAATCACGGCCTATACCAGCAATATCTAAGCATACATATGGGTCAATCTCGCTGTCGCTTAACGCGGCAACAATACCCATCAATAATGAAGCCGACACCGTATCCGTATCGGCTGTAGACAGTGTCTTTCTCACCTGACCAGTTTGCATAAAAGGTTGGCCTGCTGGCATTCATCAGATTGTTATTTCATCGCTATTCTAACGCTTTAATAGCACTAAAAGCATAACAATAAGAGCAAATTTTATGATCGCTGAATCCGCCCAACAGGCCCAAAGCATCCTGCGTGACCCCTCCACCTTTTCCTGGTACATAATCCCGCTGCTGCTGATTGTGTTGTATACCTATTTTATGGAAGCCGATAAAGGTAACTGGAGCCGCGTTTTGGCAGGTCTGGCTTTTTGGGGCATGGATTGGTTTAACGAAATCTGGAATGGTCTGGTCTTTCATTTTTCCCAATTTGCGCCGGTTTGGTCGGCACCGGGTGGCAACACGGCTTATCTGATACTGGTTGGCTTAAACATCGAAATCAGCTTTATGTTCGCGATTACCGGGATTGCGGCAACACTGGCGATGCCACGCGATAAAAACCTGAAGATTTTAGGTATCAACAATCGCCTGTTATTTGCCATTGTGATGTCGTTTTTCTCTGTGTGTGTGGAAATCATGCTGAACAAAGCCGGGGCATTGATCTGGGAGTGGCCGTTCTGGAATGCTGAATTCCCTTACCTGATTTTCCTGTTTGGCTACATGCCGTTTTATCTGGTGTGTTATTGGGTATTCGATATGGAATCCCGTAAAAAACAAATCATTACGGTTGGCTCAATTCTGGGCTTTGACCTGGTAGCTCTGTTAGCTCTCGGATCACTGGGCTGGATCTGAGCAGACAAACCCGCTATAACGCCAACAGTGTTTCAAAGCCTGTTAACAGGCTTTAGTGTTATAGCGGAGACCTTATGCTTTCGATCAATCGCTTCTTCCCCATTCTGGCTATAGCCGTCAGTGTGCTGGCCTGGTACGAGCCACAACCATTAATCGCCTGGAAGTCGGCCATTGTGCCGCTGTTGATGGTTATTATGTTTTGTATGGGACTCACTTTACGAGCGGAAGATTTTCAGCGTGTACTGAATAAGCCCAAGCCCATTGCAACCGGTGTGATGTTGCAATTTTTATTGATGCCATTAACCGCCTGGGCGCTGGCCCGTGTACTGGGTTTATCGGATGAATTAACCATCGGTCTGATTTTAGTAGGCGCTTGTGCCGGAGGAACCGCCTCTAATGTGATGACTTACCTCGCCGGTGGAGATGTGGCACTGTCAGTCAGTATGACGCTGATGTCGACCCTATGGAGTGTGGTCTTAACACCGTATTTGGTGTGGTTCTATTCCGGTGCGGAAATTAATGTCGATATTCAGGCGATGATTTTCAGCATTGCCAAAATTGTGATTATTCCGATTCTGCTGGGTTTATTAGCCAATCGTTATATTCCGCAATTAGGAAAGCGTCTGGATAAATACCTGCCTGATCTCGCCAGTGGCGTTATTCTGATTGTGATTGCCATTATTGTGGCATTAAACGCCGATGAAATTGCCACCTTAGGGATGACGGCAGCAATAGCGGTGATGCTGCATAACCTGATCGGGTTGGCCGGTGGCTATTTTATTGCCCGCTGGAATGGTCATACCGAAGTGGAAGCACGCACCATTGCCATTGAAGTGGGTATGCAGAATTCAGGATTAGGCGTGGCACTGGCATTAAAGTTTTATGGCCCAATTGCCGCCTTACCCGGCGCACTGTTCAGCATCTGGCATAATATCAGCGGTTCGCTCTTGGCGGCTTTCTGGAAATGGCGAACCCAGCAAAACATCAAACAGATTCATCATCAAAAAAAGACAGCAGTGAATACTTACACCCCGGATTAAGGGGTGTGAGTAACAGGGGTTTAAGTACGAGGGTTATAGGTAAACAGCAGCGCCTTTAATCCTTTGCCCGGTTGCGCTTCAACAAACACCTCCGGGTTAGCCAGGCGTTTTACGAATTGGCTATCCGGGCAATGTTCTGCCATTTGAGCTTTGAGAAATTCTTCATCAAGATCCGGAGCATTAAGGCACATTAATAATTCAGCACCCGGATTGGCCAGTTGTGGAATACGGCGAATAATTTTCTGATAGTCGCGCTCAATATTCACACTGCCTTTCTGAAACGTTGGCGGATCACAAACAATCACATCGTATGGCCCGTGTTTTTTCAGCCGGCCAAACGATTTAAAAATATCCACACCTTCAAAAATTACCCGATCTAAATCCTGACTATTTAGTCGATGATTTTCCCGACCTTGTGATAACGAGGCTTTGCTCATATCAACATTCACAATCTTTTTGGCACCACCCGCATGTGCTGCAACCGAAAACGCACAGGTGTAAGCAAATAGATTTAACACCGATTTACCGGCACAACGTTCACGCAGCCAACGACGACCATTGGCCATATCGAGAAAAATGCCGGTATTCTGCTGCTGCCCTAAAGTCAGCCAGTAACGAGCTCCCTGCTCCTGCAACTCCAGCTTTTCCACCGGTTCTCCCATCAACCAGATGAAAGGGCCATTTCGCTGATAACGTTGTTGCGCCACTATCTGTTTGGCCTGCGGCCACTGCTGCTGAAAGTGTTGGGTCAGCTGCTGCAACCAGCTGTCTTCCACCTCGCGGTATAAGGTAATCAGCAGCAAAGGCGCATACCAATCGATATTCACATGTTCATAACCCGGGTAAGCATGACCCCGACCATGAAACAGTCGCTGAGCATCGTTATTCTCCGGCCAGCGGATTGCATCTAACACGATCTTTCTCTCTTTTCCTGAACTAACTTCGAAACCATGCGATTGTCGGCGAATAGGGAGCAAAAAGTAACCGGAATGACATAATCAGCCGTTACAAATAGAGGGATAACGACGAATACGTGGATCTGCGAACAATATCTGCGCATTTTCACCAATAAATGCTTGGTTGCGCCGGTTAACTGGTCTAGTATGGGGACGCTTAGCTATTTGCTGAGTAGCTATTGGCGAGTGATCTCTATTCAGTCCTGATTAATTTTGGTTAATACGGTGAACGTGATACAGGATACTGGTCGATAACCCAGGATTTGTTTCGACTCAGGCGTATGCTTGTATCAACACAAATGCCAAACGTAATACCCGCCAGATACCGGCACTCGCCCTGTCAGTATCAAAGGCACAACACCCAGCCAAAATAATTGGCACAACGCTAGGAAAGAAAAATGGCAGAATTAGTTCAAGGCACCGTTAAATGGTTCAATGACGAAAAAGGCTTCGGTTTTATCGAACAGGAAGCTGGTAAAGACGTATTTGTTCACTTCAGTGCTATCAACGGCAACGGCCGTCGTACTCTGGCCGAAGGCCAGAAAGTAACCATGGAAGTGACTCAGGGCCAAAAAGGTCCACAGGCTGAAAACGTAACGCCTGAATAAGACTTCCCGGCCAGCAGCATCTGCTGCTGGCCAGCCCTTCTCAACTCTCCTCTCTTTGTTTTCACTGCTCAGTTTTTTCTTCTGACCGTTATTTTCTCTACTCGTATTTTTCTGCGAAGCTGTTACCCTGATTGAATAGCTGTTGATTATTTGTTCAGTTGTTTTGGCTAACCTGCATTTGTTGACTTATGATTGATCAGAAAGAGATGTTCGACATTGCAAACCCCTGCCGTGGGATTTGTGAGGTGAATAACAAAGGCTACTGCAAAGGTTGCTTACGCAAACGTGAAGAGCGCTTTCACTGGAATGAGTTTACTCCCTTCCAGAAACAGCTGATTGTTAACCTGTGTGGACGTCGTCGTGCCAAAGCGATAGCTGCCAAACAACAGGCTGAATGGCAGGCCAAATATGGTATCGCAGCGCCTGGAAGCAACAACGAAGAAGCGGTTATCCCACAACTGGATATGTTTGTTGAAGCGGACTCACATCAGGATATACAAGCCGCCGAGCAGGCAATTCATCAGAAGACTAATAAGCCGCTAGCGCCATCCGATACTCCAGCTCAGCCTACCGACCAATTCGATTTATTCTAAACTCAACTACACTGCGCAATGGCACTGGCCATCTTATTTTTCCACTGCAAAGTCGCAGACGTTGCTTTACTGGGTTTGTACTCCGCGCCAATCCAGCCCTGATAGGTCGATGTTTCAATCGTGCAAAAAATGTCATCAAAGTTCAGCTGCCCGCTGCCCGGCTCATGGCGATCCGGAGTATCAGCAAACTGAATATGGCCAATCAGTTCTGCATGCCGGGTAATCACATCACACACATCTTCTCCCATCAGCGCCATATGATACACATCGTACTGTGCTTTCAGCACTTCCCCCATATCCAGCTCAGCCAGCACGTCAAACATGGCCTGACTGGAACTGATCAGAAAACCGGGCATATCGCGGGTATTGATGGCTTCAAACGTTGTGGTGATACCAAACGCAGATAAGGTTTTGGCAGTGGTGTGTAGATTCTTTTTAAAAGTCTCCAGATAAAAAACACGCTGGTTTTCATCGGGGCAACGCCCGGGCAGCACGTTCACACAAGTCACATTGAGGGCACGGGCATACGCCAGACATTCCACCAGAGCAGCCGCATATTCAGCTTGTTTTCCCGGCACTGCGGCTAAGCCTTCACCTCCCTGCATCAGATCGCCCGCCGGTACATTAATCAATACACACTGCTGACCGTTATCGCTCAGCGCCTGTTGAATAGCAGCAATTGGCGTGTCATAAGGGAACTGAATCTCCACCGCCCGGAAACCGTCACGACGAGCCGCTTTAAAACGCTCCAGAAACGGGCGCTCGGTGTACATCAGGGACAGGTTTGCACTGAGTTTCAAGCGTTTTTCTCCGTGTACATCTGCACCAGTGTGCAAGGGTCTTGTTCCAGATTTCCCTGACTGCCGTGAAGGCGCATCAGCTCTGCGGCCAGCCCTGCCATCGGCACAGCACTGTGACTGGATTTCGCCAGAGCATTGGCCATGTCCAGATCTTTTAACAGGGTTTTCACATGCCATTTCACCTCGTCAAAGTCACCCGCGGCCATACGAGGCCCAGTGAGTTGCAGAGGAATAGAATCGGCAAAGCCACCCTTTAAAGCTTGCGGTATTTGAGTGGCATCCACGCCCGCTTTGTTTGCCATAGCCATCACTTCGGCCATCACCAGAACGTTACAGCTAACCAGCATCTGATTGCAGATTTTGGTCACCTGCCCGGAACCCACATCCCCCATCCGGGTAACACGCTGACTTAATGGCGCTAACAATGGACGAATTGCATCAATATCCTGCTCAGAGCCACCGGCCATAATGGCTAATGTGCCTTGCTCTGCACCGGCCACACCACCAGATACCGGCGCATCAATCCAACGCATACCGGTTTGCTGTTGTAAACGTGCCGCCATATCACGAGTGGCCTGTGGATCAATACTGGAGAAGTCGATCAAAATCTGGTGACTATTACCATGTTCGGCGATCCCTTCCCGGGCAAATACCACAGACTCCACCGCAGCGGTATCTGTGATACACATCATAATCACGTCAACCTTGCTGACCAACTCAGCAAGGCTAGAACACACATGGGCTCCGGCTTGTTGTAATGGAGTTGTTTTGTCCGGGTTACGATTCCAGACACTCACACTAAAGCCTGCCTCTAGCAACCGACGGCTCATGGGCACTCCCATCAGCCCCATACCAATAAATCCAATTTGTGTCTTTGCCATCGGTAGTCCAGTGGTTATTTATTTTCAAGCGAATCATAACAAATAGTTATCAATAGCGGATAACAAATCCAACGCTTTGTGCATGTCCTTATAAAAGCAACGAGATTTTTTACCGCTTTTAAAATCCTGTCCTATGCTTAATCACAGGCAAACCAAAGGAAGTAAATTATTATGAATATGGCTACCATTTTTGCTGAATCTCAACAGCTGCCGCATATCCCACGTGTTGTACAGGAACTGGTTGAGAGTTTCCGTAATGAGGATATTGATGCCGACCAGATCAGCGAAAAAGTTGCAATGGATCAGGCACTCACCGCCAAAGTTCTGCGTCTGGCAAACTCGGCTCATTATGGTGTACCGCGCACCGTTGCCAATACTAATGACGCTGTCATGTTATTAGGCTTCAGCACGTTAAGAACCATGGTTCTGGCATCCGGAGTCACTGGTGCATTTAAAGCCCCGGAAGGATTCGACCAAAATGCTTTCTGGAAGCATGCTTTTGCAATTGGTGCGTTATCCAAATGGATTGCAACGTATGTTCCGGATTGTGACAAAGAAACGGCATTTACCTGCGGTATGCTGCATTCGGTTGGCAGTTTATTAATGCGTATGGTTATTCCACAGGAAGTTGCCAGTATTGATGAAGCGGCGGCTATGGGTGGTAAACGCTTTGAGCTGGAAAATGGTCAGCTGGGCTTTAACTATGCCGAAGTGGGTGCAGAACTGGCTAAACGCTGGAAATTCCCGGAAGACATGCATCAAGCCATTGAAGGCCAAAATGGTCCGGATGCAGGTGCTGAATATTCGTCATATGCTGGTGTTCTGTACATCGCGAAATATCTGAAAAAAGCCCACGATGAAAACTGGGACGAAGAACAAATTGTTGAACAGTTCCCGAAATCCGTAGCCACGGCCATTGGTATGGATGCACAGAAAGCCTATGCCGAATTATCACAAACCTCCGACCTGAATTCCGGACTAGATAGCTTGCTGGATTAAACTAACAACACACCAATAAAAAAGGCGCTGAAATCAGCGCCTTTTTTAATTTATGTCATTTAAACAATCATTACATTTGAGATTGCAGATAGTTCTGTAGACCAATTTTATCAATCAGGCCTAGCTGCTGTTCCAGCCAGTGAGTATGATCGTTTTCAGTATCATCCAGCAATACCTGCAACATATCACGAGTCTGGAAGTCACGAACCTGTTCACACAGAGCCATCACTTCACGCAAGTCTTCAACGACTTTGTATTCCAGATTCAGGTCGCTCTGCAACATCGCTGGTACATCTTTACCAATGTTCAGCGGTGCACGGGTTACCATATCAGGTGTGCCACCTAAAAACAGAATACGCTCAATCAGTTTTGACGCATGACCTTTCTCATCTTCAAATTCATGATCGATACGTTCAAATAACTTGCTCAGCCCCCAATCTTCATACATACGGGAATGAATAAAATACTGATCCATTGCGCTGAGCTCACCAGCCAGCAGATCATTCAGTTTATCAATTACTTGTTGATTACCACGCATAACATCTACTCCTGTTACTCTTACATCATGGATTGTAAATAATTTTCAATACCCACCTGGCTGATCAGCTGTTGCTGAGTTTCTAACCAGTCGAGGTATTCTTCTTCGTATTCTTCAATACTCAGTAATAAGTCACGCGTGACATAATCTTTAACGGACTCACAATAAACAACGGCTTCTTTGAGTACCACCAGCTGTTCTTCGATCTGATCCAGATCACACTGCAGCATTTCTTCTGTCGTTTCACCAATGCGCAGTCGGTTCAGACGTTGCAGATTAGGAAGGCCTTCCAGAAATAAGATACGTTCAATTAACTTATCAGCCTGCTTCATGTCTTTAATCGACTTTTTGTAGGCTTTTTCATCCAGAGCATTCAGGCCCCAGTTTTTGAACATACGCGCATGCAGGAAATACTGATTAATTGACGTCAATTCAATGCTCAGTATCTGATTAAGATACTCATTTACTTTTGCATCACCTTTCATCAGTTGTCCTCCTGTTTATTAATTACAAGCCTAGTTTATAAAGGCTTTTTTCAATTCGCAAGCTTATTGAGAAGACAATAAATTAAATGAAAAAAAGGGGCATTCTCATTTACAAAATAAAGAGTTTTAAACCAAAACAGGATGTCAATGAGAACGAATTTTATTCATATAAGAATAAGCTTAAAATAAAAATATTTCTCCGCTATAACTGAGAAATATTTTTATTTTAAATTGTATAAAAGAAGCACTGATATGTTAGAAGATCAGGGTTTAACACCGATTTCAAAGGAGCCATCCGAATCAAACCGGATCACTTGCTGGCGTTTTTTGCCCAGTAAAAAAACAGCATCATCGTAGAACAAAAAATTCTTCCAATACTGCTGAAATATCAGCCAGGTGGTTTGAATCACATTATTCATATCGTAGCAAAAATACACCACGGTATTGTTGTCCCAGTTGCAATGCTCCTGAATCAACTCCGGCAACGGATTGTCATCCGATTCCCAGAGTATTTGCCACTGCCCTTTATCGAGCCAGACGCCATTGTGTGACGGCCAGTCGTCACCGAGAAAATGACTGGCGTGGGTTGCTTCTTTACTGAGATGTTGACGCCAGTATTGCTGCGACGACGACTCACTTAACGGCATAATCGCGGTTAAATCGGCTTCCGCAACCGGCATTTCACGATGGCGGAATATCCAGCCCTGTTTGTATTGATCTAATGGAATGTAGTTCATATCACCCTCTCTGAAGCGCAAGAGTAACACTGCTGACCAAGACTGAATACCAGAGATATTCTCTTCATACGATCAGCATAATTAACGACTAAAAAGGGCGTGACAATCAGAAGATCACCGTGCGATTTTTACCCAGTGACTTGGCACGATAAAGGGCTGTATCCGCTTCCTGAACCAGCTTCTGAATGCTGTTATTTTGGGCTGACAGCACCGAGATTCCGATACTGACAGTGACAGAAACCGGTTCATCGTTGTGATACAGCACTTTTTGAGATAATTGTTGGCGTAGCTCTTCACACAGTGATAAAGCGTCGTCACGCTGAGTGTGTGGCATCACCAGCAAAAATTCTTCACCACCCCAGCGCATCAGGATATCGCTGCTGCGCAGTCGTTCCGATAAACAATCTGCAGCCATTTGCAAAATCCGGTCACCGGTCTGATGCCCGTACTGATCGTTGATTCTTTTAAAGTTATCCAGATCCAGTAAAGCAACCGATAACCCGGTGGTGTGCCGGTCGGCCAATTTCAGATGCTGTTCAAAAGCGGAGTAACCGGCACGACGATTCATCAGTGACGTCAGTTCATCCACAGTAGCCAGGTCTCTTAAACGATCCTCCAGGCGCTTCTGCTGATCAATATTGCGCAGCATTCCCACCACACGTAACGGGTTTCCCTGATCATCCTTCTGACACACCTGCCCAATATCATTCATCCATAAATAATCGCCATTACGATTGGCCAGCCGGTAGGTAGCCTCATAACGGGCAGTATTACCTGCCAGGTGTTCATTCAAAGCCTGTAATACCTGCTCACAGTCATCGGGGTGGACGTTATTTTTCCAGGTTTCGAATACCGGTGGCATTTCATAAGGGCCATAGCCCAGCATACGTTTCATACCGGGGCTGAAGAACACTTCTCCGGTTTCCGCATTCCAGTCCCACATGCCGTCCATCGCCTCAGTTAAGGCAAATGCCAGCAAAGGCTCACGATCACGCAGACTTTCTTCCATCGCCTGACGACGGGTCATATCACGAACAGTCGATAACATGTATTCCTGATCATCCCAGCGGACAATCTGGCTCATCACTTCAACCGGAAAATCATGGCCTTCACGACAGACATGGCGTCCCCAGAAGGTAAATGGTGGGCTTCTTCGCGCAGCTGCAATAATCTTGTGCCAGTGATCCAGGTTCAGCACATCGCGCTGCAGTTCCATCACATGCTTTTGGCAAATTTCCTGCTGAGTCATTTTCAGCTGTTCCATCGCCGCGCGATTGGCTCTACGGATAGAACCATCATTAATGTCCACCAGATACACGGCGTCCACTAAATGATCATACGCCTGAAAATAGGCCTCAGCCGTGTGTTGAAACGCCTTTGTCATTAAAACAACCCGATGGAACCAAACCCGTGATTAAGCTGATTAATCAAGGGTCAGAGAAAAGAATCTATCATTACTACTTAAGCATAGACCAGCATAGTGCACATTGACTCTCGAGTCAGAATTTATTCGTATCTCGTGAGCAAAAAAGCCACTATTGCTGAACAATAGTGGCTTTAAAGTATGACAAAAGTGCTATCTGGCTAAATGCTACTCAGCTCTTAAAAGTCTGACCCTTAAAGGCATAAGCCCTTAAAAGATCAATCCTTAAAAGTGTTGTTAGCGATAAAGGCCTGTACTTCTTTTAAGTCAGCTGGCAGCACATCAACGCGTTCTTCACGCTCCATCAGGTCAGCCAGGTGATGCGGCAATGCTGGTACATCAAAACCGGCACGCTTCACTGCTTCTTCGAATTTCACCGGATGCGCAGTACCCAGCGTAATCATCGGAATACGGGCATTACGACGGCACTCACGTGCGGCTTTCACACCAATAGCCGTGTGTGGGTCCAGCAGGTAGCCAGTTTCTTCATACACCGCTTTCATGGTATCGATGGTGGTATCTTCGTCGACTGCGTAGCTGTCGAACACTTCACGCGCTTTCGCCAGCTTGTTTTCATCCAGTGACACAATATCTTCTTTAGCGTTCATACGTGCCATCAGATCGGCCAGCGCAGCGCCATCCTGATCATACAGATCGAACAACAGACGCTCGAAATTACTGGATACGGCAATATCCATAGATGGCGTAATGGTGTGCTTCAGTGGGCGAACTTCGTACTGGTTTTTGCTCATAAAGCGGTGCAGTACGTCGTTGCTGTTGGTGGCCACAATCAGCTGTTCGATTGGCAGGCCCATTTTCTTCGCCATGTAACCGGCAAAGATATCACCGAAGTTACCGGTTGGTACCGAGTACGCCATCGGGCGAACCGGGCCACCCAGATTCAGAGCAGAATAGAAGTAGTAAACGATCTGGGCCATGATGCGCGCCCAGTTAATGCTGTTTACCGCCACTAACTTACGCTCACCACGCAGGAACTGTTGATCACCAAAGCTGGCTTTCACCATATCCTGTGCCTGGTCGAAGTTGCCTTCGATAGCGATGTTATGGATGTTATCGCCTTTAACCGTGGTCATCTGACGACGCTGTACTTCAGAGACTTTACCGTGTGGGTGCAGGATAAAGATATCGACGTTACGACAGGCTTTGGTGCCTTCAATCGCAGCGGAACCCGTATCACCAGAGGTAGCGCCCATGATCACGACTTTTTCGTGACGACGTTCCAGCACATAGTCCAGCAGACGACCCAGCAGTTGCAGAGCGAAGTCTTTAAACGCCAGTGTTGGGCCCTGGAACAGCTCCAGCACGTATTCGTTGTGATCGATCTGTTGCAGCGGTGCTACTGCCTTATGACCAAAACCTGAGTACACCTCTTCCAACATGGTTTTTAATGCATCGGAATCCACGCAGCCTTCAACGAATGGGGATACCACTTTGTGCGCCAGCTCGGTGTAGGAAAGATCCTGCCAGGAAGCAATCTCTTCTTGTGAGAAGGTCGGTACTTCTTTTGGCACGTACAGGCCGCCATCAGCCGCCAGGCCAGTTAACAGCACTTCTTCAAAGGTCAGTTCCGGGGCATTACCGCGGGTGGATATGTACTTCATCATGGTCATCAGGCCAGTAATTTAGTCAGTCATTGGAAAATTGGGGCGTATTCTACATGGACGGCGGCTATAAGACACCATAAAGACGCCAACCTTGCTGAGATACTGAGCGAAGTCGTTCTGATTAATTTTCAGAACAGCGACAGGATGTCGCGGGCGCATCGCAGGCACAGGGACAAAATTGCAGGATGCAAATTTTGCACAGCGAAGCTGCCCGCAGGGCGAGGCATAGGGATATGCCGAGTGACGCGCCTTGCGATGGGTTTGGGGAAAATTCAATCAGAAGGGCTGGCGTTAAAATCTACAGTAAATCCACCAGCTCAGGTCGATAATCATCTGTTGAGATCGCTTCTCCCAGGGTTTCGAGGCGCTGATCAAACGCCTCAATCTGAGTATTCAGATCATCCAGCGTCAAGGTGTTATCTTCCAGCTGATATAAATGCTTAGAACCGTGCAAACTGAAGTAGCGCACAATCAGTGCCCGGCTCAGCAACTCGCTATCGTCATCGGCGGTTAACGCCGCTTCCAGCTTTTTACTGGCGCGATAAATACGATTCAGCTCTTGCTTCAGCTTCCAGACATAACGGATTTCTATCATGTACGGTTTTTCTTTCACAATATTAAAGCCAATCGCCGCCACAATAACGGCAGTAATCACTCCGGCCAGATTGTAAATAAAGTTGGATTCATCCCCTGCACCAAACAGACTGATGTACAGGCTGGAAGAGCCAATTCCCACCACAAACAGGCCAGCCACCAGCGCCGCCTGAAAGCGGTTAAGCCGTTGTTTATACAAAGTTTTGTCAATCTGCTTCAGTTCCACGGGAATTTCCTGTTCAGTTCTACTCTAATAATAAAATCAGACACTTAGTTTACCACTGACAAGTGTTGTGGATATGGTAATCTGCTGTCTCAGGTAAACACTTAGATAACAAGCACACGTTACATTGTGCCTAAAAAATAACCGGCAAACCCGGAATCATACTCATGACATTGGCCAGACGACTTTCAGCATTGATGCTGTACGCCACCAGCTTACTGGTATTAGCGGCATGCTCGGACTCTTCCATTTGGAATAACCCCCACCCTGAGAACCCGGATAACGAGGTGATTCTGTACTCCAGTTTTTCAGAACGCCCCAAACACCTCGATCCGGCACGTTCTTACAGCTCAGACGAATCTATGTTCATTGATCAGATTTATGAGCCGCCACTGCAATATCATTATCTGAAGCGCCCGTATGAGTTAATTCCGCTAACGCTGACACAAATGCCAAGCATCACCTATTTGGATACCGATCAGCAGGTGTTGCCGGAAGATACTGAAGATCCGGCTTTTAGTGTGTATACCTTTGATATTCAACCGGGGATTTTATATCAGCCCCACCCGGCCTTTGCCCGTGATGACAATAATCAACCGGTTTATAACTTCACCTCAGAAGAGGACACCGCTGCCTTCTCATCGCTGAAAGATTTCACTCAGACCGGTACTCAGGAATTGATTGCCGACGATTATATTTATCAGATTAATCGCCTAGCGGACCCAAAACGACTGGCTCCCCTGCGTGGTTTATTAAGCCAGTATATTGTTGGCATGAGCGATGCCACCGCCGCTATTACCCAGGCTCGTAAAGCTTTCAAAGAACAGGATAAGCCAGACAATAGCTGGCTGGATCTGCGCCAGTTCACAATGACCGGTGTTAAGAAAATTAATGATCATCGCTTTAGTATTACCTTAAAAGGCAAATACCCACAGTTTAAATACTGGCTGGCATTCCACTTTTTTGCACCGGTGCCCTGGCAGGTTGATCGTTTTTATCATCAGCCCGGATTACCGCAAAAAAATATCACGCTGGACTGGCACCCGGTGGGCACCGGCGCCTTTATGATGACGGAGAACAATCCTAACTCTGAAATTATTCTGGCGAAAAACCCGAACTATCGGGGTGAATTGTATCCTTCAGAAGGCGAACCCGGTGACGCAGAAAAAGGCTTGCTCGACGATGCTGGCAAAACCATGCCCTTTATTGATAAAGCCATCTTTCGGTTAGAAAAAGAAGCCATCCCGGTGTGGACCAAGTTTTTGCAAGGCTATTACGACCGCTCTGGCATCAGCAGCGACAGTTTTGATCAGGCTGTACAGGTTGGTGGTGCTGGCATTGCGTTATCGGATGATATGAAAGCCAAAGGCATTACCCTGAATAAAGCGGTACAACCGGCCACTTATTATCTTGGTTTTAATATGCTTGACCCGGTTGTCGGTGGTTACAGTGAAAGCCAACAAAAACTACGGCAGGCCATTGCCATCGCCTATCAGGAAGAAGAATACATTGGTATTTTTCTTAACGGCCGTGGCGAACCGGCCATGAGCCCGATTCCTCCCGGTATTTTTGGTTATCAATCCGGGCCGGACGGAATTAACAAGCAAGTATATGACTGGGGAGTTGATAGCTCTGCCGTGCGCAAACCCATTGAGGTGGCTAAACAATTATTGGCCGAAGCTGGCTACCCGGATGGCCGTCATGCTCAAACCGGCGAACCTCTGGTGCTGAATTTAGATACCACAGGCTCAGGCGATCAGGCACGCATGACCTGGATTCAAAAACAATTTAAAAAGCTGAATCTGCAACTCAATATCCGCTCCACCGATTACAACCGGTTTAAAGACAAAATGGAAAACGGCAATGCCCAGATGTATTTCTGGGGTTGGCTGGCGGATTACCCGGATCCGGAAAACTTCCTGTTTTTATTGTATGGCCCCAATGCTCAGATTGATTCTAAATCCGGAGTCAATTCCGCTAACTATAAAAACCCAGAATACGATGCCTTATTTGAAGAAATGCAGTTAATGGAAGACTCCCCACAGCGTTTAGCCGTGATTGAAAAAATGAAAGCCATCCTGCGTCAGGATACGCCGTGGGCCAGCGGCTTCCATGTTCATTCTTACGCCTTGAGCAATGCCTGGGTTAAAAACACCAAGCCCCACGGCATTTCAAAACTCACCTTTAAATATCGCCGTATTGATACTGAACTGCGGGCGCAGAAACAGCAGGAGTGGAACCAGCCCGTGTTATGGCCGCTGTGGACACTGCTGATCATTATTGTTGCATTGGCGATTCCGGGGTATCGCGGTTTTAAACGCCGTCAGACGCGTACCATTGAGCAAGTTCAAAACCGAGCGGAGAACTAATTCATGCTGAACTATATTATTCGCCGCCTGTTGTATGCACTGCCCATTCTGTTGGGTGTGAATATCATCACCTTTGCGCTGTTTTTTGTGGTGAACACCCCGGATCAGATGGCGCGTGTTCATCTGGGTGATAAACACGTCACCGAAGAAGCCATTGAAAACTGGAAAGAACAACGTGGTTATCACAAACCGCTGTTTATTAATTCCGACAGCGACAGCCCACTGACTGACACCATCTTTTTTGATAAATCCATCCGGCTGTTGGCGTTTGATTTTGGCAAATCGGACGAAGGCCGATCCATTGGTGCCGATATTCAGGAGCGTATGTGGCCATCTCTGGCGGTACAGCTTCCAACCTTTATTATTGGGGTATCGCTGAATATTCTGCTGGCACTGATTATAGTGATGTTCCGCGCCACCGCATTTGATATTGCTGCGGTGACGCTCTGCGTCGTGATGCTGTCGATTTCGGGAGTGTTTTATATTATCGGAGGCCAATACCTGTTTGCTAAAATCTGGAGTCTGGTGCCGATCTCGGGGTATTTACCCGGCCCTGATGGCCTGAAGTTTTTAATTCTGCCAATTATTATTGGTGTGATTGGCGGTATTGGTGCCGGTACGCGGTTATACCGCACGGTATTTTTAGAAGAAGCCACCCGCGATTATATTCGCACCGCACGTGCCAAAGGAGTGTCTGAATTTAATGTGCTGCTTAAGCATTTGTTACCTAACGGTATGATTCCAATTCTAACCAGTGTAGTGGTGGTAATTCCGTCGCTGTTTATTGGCAGCCTGCTGATGGAATCCTTCTTCGGTATTCCTGGTTTAGGCAGTTACACCCTGGATGCCATTCAGGCGCAGGACTTTGCCATTGTGCGCTCCATGGTGTTTTTAGGTTCAGTGCTGTACATCATTGGCCTGTTATTAACCGATATTTCCTACACCTTTGTTGACCCAAGAGTGCGTCTGTCATGATTAAGCCGGTACTCCTGTGGAGTGATGTTCTTATTTTCTTATTGGTGGCAGCACTGTCGTTATTTGTGTTGCAACTGCGTAATAACCCACAAGCGAAAAAGCGCTGGGCCACAGTTTTTCACTCAAAGGTGGGACTCTCCAGTTTTATTGTGATTTTGTTTTATGTCGCCATCGCCCTGCTTGATTCGTTGCATTTCCGTGAAGCTCTACCCGCGGTCGATACAAAAGCAGATAATGAAACAGCAACGGCGGAGCAAGTTGTTGCTTACGATAATCAGGTCAAATCGGTACTGGATTTAGTGCTGGCGGATGTGGAGAAAAATCACGAAAAAACCTACTCCGCTCCCTTCGCGATTTATTCCTTTTCCAAAGAGAACATCACCCTCGACGATGGCAGTGTGATTCGTGATTATCCGCGTTTACAACAGGCTGGCAGCCACCTGCAGGATGAAGACGAATTATTAGCCGATATTATCGCCCGCAGTGCTGATGCCATTGCGATGGGTCTACTGATTGCGGTGGTGATTATTGGTCTGCACTGGTTAGTCACTCGTAACAAACCCTCTCAGGTTCCCTGGAAGGCCGCTTACTGGACCATGGCGCTGATTTGTATTGTCACCAGCTGGCTACTGGAACTCGGCAGTGTCTATCATATTTTTGGCACCGACAAAGTAGGTCAGGATGTGTTGGTACAAAGTGTCAAAGCCGTTCGTACTGGTGTGTTAATTGGCACACTGGCAACCCTGCTGACCTTGCCAATCGCCATTATTCTCGGCATCAGCGCCGGTTATTTTAAAGGCTGGGTTGATGATGTGGTGCAGTACACCTACATCACCCTGAGTTCTATTCCGGGTATTTTATTGATTGCCGCGTCAGTGTTGTTAATTGATGTGTATATCGAAACCCATGCCGATGAGTTTAATCTGACGGCTATTCGTGCTGATTTTAAATTCCTCGCCTTGTGCGCCATTTTAGGTTTAACCAGCTGGACTGGCTTATGCCGCTTATTACGTGCAGAAACGTTAAAAATTTCGCAACTGGATTATGTACAGGCAGCTCACGCTTTTGGTGTGTCTCACTCTCGTGTGATTGGCAAACATATTCTGCCGAATGTGACTCATATTATTTTAATTGCGCTGGTGCTGGATTTCAGTGGCTTCGTATTGGCTGAAGCCGTGTTGTCGTATATTGGAGTGGGCGTTGATGCCAGCATGAGCAGCTGGGGTAATATGATTAACGCCGCTCGCTCTGAATTATCCCGTGACCCGGTGGTTTGGTGGTCAGTATCATCGGCATTTGTATTTATGTTCAGCCTGGTACTGGCAGCTAATTTATTCTCGGATCAGGTGCGTAACGCCTTTGATCCACGCTTAGCCAGCAGTACTTCAGATGCCGATCAGGGAGATAAATAATCATGGCTGTATTAACCGTTGAAGATTTATCCATCTCTCTGGAAAACCAGCTTGAAAAAAAGCTGGTTGATAACATCAGCTTTACCATTCAGCAGGGAGAGATCTTTGCGTTAGTGGGCGAATCCGGCTCAGGAAAATCGTTGACATCACTGGCGATTATGCGCTTGTTAGATGATGCGCTAACCATCAGTGGTGGCCGTATTTTATTACGGGATGACAATCTATTTGCTCATACCGAATTACATATGAACCGCATTCGCGGGCGTAAGATTGCGATGATTTTTCAGGAGCCACAAAGCTCGTTAAATCCGGTACAAACCATCGCGCAACAATTACGCGAAGTGGTGGAATTACATCAGGCCGTGGCAAGCACGGATATTCAGGCACATTTGATCGAACTACTGCACGAAGTGGGGATTCATGAGCCGGAGAAACGGCTGAACTGGTATCCACATCAGTTATCCGGCGGCCAGAAGCAACGTGTGATGATTGCCATGGCGCTGGCGTGTGAACCTGAATTATTAATTGCTGACGAGCCCACTACTGCGCTGGACGTGACGATTCAGAAGCAGGTGCTGGAACTCCTTAACAGTCTGCGTAAAAAACGCAATTTAAGTGTACTGCTGATTACTCATGATATGGGGGTGGTATATGAAATGGCCGACCGGGTGGCAGTGATGCAGCACGGTGTGATTCTGGAGCAGACTGACAGCCAGTCGTTTTTCTCTGATCCACAACATGAATACAGCCGCCGGTTAATTCATTCCTTGCCAAAACAAAATGATTTTTTGGCAAACGAAGAAACCGCCAAAGAATTATTAAAAATCGACAATTTAAAAGTCTGGTTTCCGCAGAAAAAAGGTCTGCTGCAACGAACCGTTGGCCATACCAAAGCTGTAAATGATATTAGCTTGTCGATTAACGCCGGGGAAACTCTGGCCTTAGTGGGCGAGTCCGGTTGCGGCAAAACCACCACCGGCAAAGCCATCCTACGCTTAAACCCGATTTATGGTGGCGAGTTATATTTCCGCGGTCAACGCATTGATCAACTGTCTCATAAACACTTTATGCCACTGCGGAAAGATATTCAGGTGATCTTTCAGGACCCCTTCTCATCAATGAATCCACGCATGAGCATTCGTGAAATTATTGAAGAAGGCATGGTGTCATTAGCGGTTGAGAATAACGCTCAGGTTCGTGAACAAACCATGCGCGAACTACTGATAAAAGTGGGCATGCTGCCAGAACACTTAGATCGTTATCCACATGAATTTTCCGGCGGTCAGCGCCAGCGTATTGCTATTGCCCGGGCACTGGCGGTTAACCCGAAACTGATTATTTGTGACGAACCAACCTCAGCACTGGACGTATCTATTCGTGGTCAGGTGTTAGAACTGTTGCGTGAGTTACAACAGGAGTTAGGGGTTTCTTATCTGTTTATTACCCACGACTTATCCATTATTCCGCACTTGGCTCATAAGGTTGCGGTGATGAAAGGCGGGCAGATTGTTGAGCAAGGGGAAACCGAACAGGTAATGCGAGATCCGCAGCATGACTACACCAAAGAGCTGCTGGCGGCAGCGCCGCGAATTGGATCTTAACTCTTCATTGAGTGGTTTTCAGACCACTCAATTAGGTTGCTTATAGCTGGTTACATCACATAACCGCCAGTAAGGCATTAATGGTGAGCCAGAACAGTGGAATATTGGATAAAGCAAACAGCACAAAGCGCAACTCGATACGGTTCACCAACGACTGCAACAGACTATGAACAATCCGTAACCCCACATACGCCCAGGCTAGCGTCAGGTTGGTCCCCGTACCTTCACCAATCAGAGCCAATGAGATTACCAGCGCGTAGAAAATGGTGGGTTGCTCCATCAGGTGATTAAAGTTGTCGGCCTTCCAGCGCACCGAGGCGGGCAAGCTGTTCATTTGTTCACCGCGCGGTGCATCCGGGTCCATTTTCATCTTAGATTTCTGGATCGCCGGAATACGGGTTGCGTACATCCATATCCACATCACCATAGACCAGGCCACCAGGACAAAGACCGGCGTTAAAATTTGAGTATCTGCGTTCATAAGTTATTTCTCTTTATTGTTATTAAAGAAGGTATAGCTATTAAAGACGTAGCTATTAAAGGGTTAGCGAACAACCTGAGCATATAAAAGCCTGTATGACGAAACAATGACCTACTTTTGCTCAGATGGAACACTCTATCTTTTAATACCCCGGTAACCATCGCCTTAATTTGGCACGAATGGCCTGTTTAAAGCGAATATTTCAAGCCATAATCCGGTAATATTTTTCTCAGTAATTAATTCTCCGTCATTGCGGAGCAGAGACACAGGACACCACTATGACCCAAAACACCGCTACGACGCATAACCCTGCTTTATTTCAGCCCATCGAACTGGGCCCGCTATCCCTGAAAAACCGCATTGTCATGGCGCCCATGACCCGTACCTACTCGCCGGGCAATGTTCCGAATGACATGGTGACTAAATATTATGAACGCCGTGCTGAGAATGAAGTTGGCCTGATCATTACCGAAGGTACCTGCGTTGGTCATAAAGCGGCGAATGGTTATGCCCGGGTTCCGTTTATTTATGGTGAAGAGGCGCTGGCCGGTTGGAAAAAAGTGGTTGATGCCGTACATGCAAAAGGCGGAAAGATTGCGCCGCAGCTTTGGCATGTGGGTGCCATTCGTAAAGAAGGGGTTGAGCCGGATACTTCAGTTCCGGGCTATAGCCCATCAGGCCTGGTTAAACCGGGAAAAGAAAGTGGCGTAGCCATGACTCAGGACGATATTAACGAGGTGGTCGAAGCCTTTGCTCAGGCCGCAGCCGATGCTCAGAAAGTTGGCTTTGATGCCGTTGAAGTACACGGCGCACACGGCTATCTGGTTGACCAGTTTTTCTGGGAAGGCACTAACCAGCGGGAAGACCAATACGGTGGTGACCTGGTGGCCCGTACCCGGTTTGCCTGTGAAATTGTTGCTGCTATTCGTGAGCGTGTAGGCGAAGACTATCCGATTATTTTCCGCTTTTCTCAGTGGAAGCAACAAGACTACGACGCTCGCCTGGCAGAAACACCAGAAGAATTAGAAGCCTTCCTGAAACCTCTGGTGGAAGCGGGTGTGGATATCTTCCATTGCTCGACCCGCCGCTTCTGGGAAAAAGAATTCGAGGGCTCGGATATGAACCTGGCTGGCTGGACCAAAAAACTCACCGGCAAACCAGCAATTACAGTTGGTAGCGTTGGTTTAAATACATCCTTTATTGACGAAGAAAAACGCGACATGATTGATGCCTCCGGTGTGCAAACTGCCTCTTTTGAGGAGTTAAATCAACGCGTGGATGATAACGAATTTGAGCTGGTCGCCGTTGGCCGGGCGTTATTACAAGACCCGGAATGGGTATTAAAAGTTAAAGATGGCCGCTACGACGAGCTGGAAGATTATTCCAAACAATCGCTGATGCAACTGGTGTAATTCAGCCTCAGAGCACTTCAGCTGTATTCGTGCCTGTTAACAGGCACTGGCAAGTTCTGGTTTCCCACCGCCAGGTGGGAAGCTGGATCTCTCCTCATACGCCATCTCCTTAAACGCCATCCCCTTAAACGCCGTCAGCTCAACGTTGCAAATCAGGGGTCAAGATCTAGACTTTTATTCTATTCAAACTGATTAATTGCAATACAGGCACTGCTTTGCAGACAATAAAACTCAATATTGCGGCTGCCGTCAGCTACTTTCTCGTCTCGTATGCGACCGAATGGTGGGCAGAAACCTTAGCTGTCTGGCCTGCTGCAGGGCTGGCGTTAGCTGGCCTGATGATTTTTGGAAAACGCATCTGGCCCGGACTTTGGGTTGGGGCTTTTGCATCGGCATTAACACACTTCAGCCCCGCTGAGTATTCAGCTTCCCCTTATGTATTTATGGTTCCTTTTTTAGCGGCTTGCGGTAACACAGCAGCAGCTCTGCTGGCTAATCGGGTATCACCTGCTCAGTTTTTCGATCATGAAAACGATGAAGAATTTCATAAAAAAGCAGGGCGTTATTTATCAGCTGTACTCATATTAGGCATTATCTCGTCACTGGTTGGTATCAGCAGCTATACCCTGTTATACCAGCCGGTATCTTCAGGCTTCTGGCTCTCAATGGTTGGCTGGCTGACCGCTGATGTTGCCGGAGTCATTACCTTCACGCCTTTTCTGTATTTGTTATACCGCCATCGGTTTCAGAGTTTACAACGACTGCTTTCTCCGGAAGGGCTGGCAATCCTGTTGGTCATCACTCTGATAGGGTATTTTGTGTATGGCCCGGGCTATCAACAAGAAGTATATGTATTCCTGCAGCCATCGTTGATTTTTATTCCTCTGTTGTGGGCGGTATTACGCAAACCTCAACTGCCATTGGCATTTCTGAATTTATTCTTTTTTCTGTTAGCGTGGTGGGGAACAGCTTCGGGATACGGTTACTTCTCTCACTTTTTTGATCGCGGAAGCCTGACAGCAATGCAGGTAATGCTGTGTTCTTCTCTGTTAAGCATTCAGATGCTGGAATTATTGCTGGCTCAGCGCCGTCATGAGTTATTACAACAACATGAAAAACTCAAACAAACGGTGAAAGCACGCACACTGGAATTAGAGCAGGCTAAACAAGCTGCCGAGTCACTGGCACGTACGGATGTCATGACAGGGTTAAACAACCGGCGGGCTTTTTTTGAGTTTGGATCATTAATCGAAAAAAACAGCAAACGTCATCAGCATTGCTTTTCGGTGTTAATGATTGATATTGATAAGTTTAAACAAGTGAATGATCAATTCGGTCACGACATCGGTGATATAACTATTATATCGCTCGCTCAGTGCATCAAAGAAACCGTCCGTGACTCGGATATTGCAGCTCGTATTGGTGGCGAAGAGTTCGCCGTGATTCTGCCAGAATCATCCGTTGAAAATGCCCTGGAATATGCCACCCGAATACAGCAGCGTATTGCCCAAGAGCGCATTACAACACCGCAACAAAGCTTTACCTATACCGTGAGCATCGGCATTGCCGCATTTAAAAACATGAGTGATACCCTTAACTCGGTATTGAAACGATCCGATGATGCGCTTTATCAGGCAAAATCTGATGGTCGCAACTGCATACGCTCAATTCCTTCGACTCATTAACCCTGCCAGGAACTAAAGGTCTGGCGATTATCCGGAACCTTTTTCTGCCGGGCTGATCCTAAAAACGCGCTAACGTCACTCTGCGATAACAACGCCTGAAGCAAAAATCACAATATCAAGGCCGAAAATAATACGAGGGAGTCCACCATGATGAATAACTTTACCGAAACCTGGCTGTTTACACTGCTGGAAGTCATGTCTGTGGTGCTGGTCACGCTGATTGGCATTGCCTTGTTGGCGGTGGTTGTGATGTACATTCGTGATGTGACCCAAACCGAACAAACCATCCGTCGTAATTACCCGGTGATTGGCCGCTTTCGTTATGCCTTCGAACATATGGGCGAGTTCTTTCGCCAATACTTTTTTGCCATGGATCGGGAAGAGCTGCCTTTTAACCGGGCGGAACGTTCATGGGTGTATCGTGCCGCGAAAAATGTCGACAGCACCATCGCCTTTGGCTCAACCCGGGATCTGCGTCCGGCCGGATCGGTATATTTTGTCAATTGCCCCTACCCAACACTGGGTCAGGATGCGGTTGCTACCTCAACGGTGACAATTGGTGAATATTGTCGTACTCCCTATCAAACCGACTCACTGATTAATATTTCCGGCATGAGCTATGGTGCGCTCTCCATACCTGCAGTACGGGCGTTATCGAAAGGCGCAAAAGCCTCTGGCTGTTGGATGAATACCGGCGAAGGTGGATTATCGCCCTATCATCTGGAAGGCGGAGCCGATATCGTCTTTCAGATTGGCACCGCTAAATTTGGCGTTCGTGACAATGACGGTCAGCTCAGCGATAACAAACTGAAAGAAGTTGCCGCGCATGAGCAGGTCAGAATGTTTGAGATCAAACTCAGCCAGGGAGCGAAGCCCGGTAAAGGCGGTATTTTACCCGGTGCCAAAGTCACCGAAGAAATTGCCCGTATTCGTGCGATTAATGTTGGCGAAGATGCCATCAGCCCCAACCGTCACCCGGATATTAATAACAGCGGCGAATTACTCGATATGATCGCCCGTGTGCGTGAAGTAACGGGCAAGCCGGTTGGTTTTAAAGCTGTGATTGGCGCTTATGGCTGGCTCGATACCTTATTTGAAGCCATCAAAGAACGTGGCATTGAATCAGCGCCGGATTTTATCACCATCGACGGCGCTGATGGCGGCACCGGTGCAGCACCACAAAGCCTGATGGACTATCTTGGTATGCCGCTACAGGAAAGCCTGCCGATGGTGATTGATATGCTCAACCGCCATGGTCTGAAACAACGCATTAAAGTCGTTGCCTCCGGCAAGTTAATTACCCCATCGGGTGTCGCCTGGGCCTTAGCGGTAGGCGCCGATTTTGTTACCAGTGCCCGTGGTTTTATGTTTTCACTGGGCTGTATTCAGGCACTCCAGTGTAATAAAAATACCTGCCCAACAGGCATCACCACACATAATAAAAAATTACAACGCGGCTTAAACCCGGAAGATAAGTCTGTCCGTGTTGCGAGTTATGTGACCAATATGAAATATGAGGTCGGCATTATTGCGCACTCTTGTGGTGTTAAAGAGCCACGGCAGCTGAAGCGTTACCATGCCCGGGTCAGGCAGGATAATGGCAAAAGTATTCCGTTGGATGAACTGTATCCGGATCAGTCATCATCTACCTGACCTTGAGATTAATGCTGCCGAAGTTCAGGCAACCATATTCTCCATACAACATAATGGTATGAAGAATATGATACGCCGCACTCTTTTCTCTTTAAGCAAGGGTTAAGCCATTGCTGCTTCGGCTTCTTTTTGCGCAACAATCATCACGTCTGCCAGCAGGGTATAGACATCGGTCCATGCGCCTTTTACCTCGTCGGTGAACGCATCACCTAAGCCTTGCTCTAGTGTCCATAACAGCGCCGAGCCAACCGTGGCGTAATGGGCTTCTTTAACTCCGTAACCCACATGGCGGGCACCAAGGTTTTTAACCGCAGGAACAATACTGTCGAGATCGGTTAAACCTCGTACCGCAATACCAATCATTTTCATCAGTTTGGCACCCTGCTCAGTCATATCCCCTTTAAATAAAGGTTTTAATGCCGGATCAAGTTCAAACAAACGGCCATAAAATAATTCTGCGGCTTTATCTGCAATAGGTTCAACCATGGCAAAGGTATCCTGAACCGCGGTAATTTTGCTTGCTTCCATCGTCTTATCCTCTCATCAGTATGATGTGGTTTTTCGTTACTGCACTTTTATTAACGGCATTTGTATTTACAGCGCTGTCGTTTATTCGACCTTAGAAACCATATAGTCGACAGCCAGGCGCACTTCATCGTCACTTAATGCCGGATTTCCGCCACGAGCCGGCATATCACCCCAGCCTTCCAATGCGTGTTGATACAAGCTGTCTTTGCCACGTACCAATCGTTTATCCCAGGCAGCCTGATTGCCAATCACAGGCGCCCCGGCCAACCCGGTTGAATGACAAACCTTGCAGGTGTCTTCCCAAATAGCCTGACCAGGATGTGGTGCCTGAGAACAGGCACCACATGCGAGAATCAAAGGCAACATAAACCGATGTTTTGTCATTGTGATTCTCCTGATTAATCCGGCTTACAGCGGCACACGCACCACAACACCACCCATCACCTCACCAATTTTGAAGTCCGTTTTCGGCGAGTCTTTGTGTTCGTTATGGCATTTAGTACACGCCGGAGACACGGCAACATCCGCATAAACGGCGGTGAAATATTTTTTATCACCTAATTCTTCCGTACCGTAGAAGTTTTGCCCCGGATTTGCTGCAACGTATTCCAGGCCTTCTTTTTCCATGGGTGTTTTTGGCGCATTTTGTTTGTTGATCGGCCATACCGATTGCAGGGAATAGGTGAAGTCATTGGTCATATCAGCCACACCTTCAGCCCCTAAACGGAACATCTGCGCCGGTAATGGAGCACCATCGTCCATATCTTCCCAGTGTTCATTTGGCTTAATAAAGTCACCTTTATTGGGCCCTAAACGTTGAATAATCAGCTTGGTGTAGTTGGTTCGATCCGATTTCATCACGGCAAATAAAGAGTCAGTAAAAATTTTCGGGTCAATACCAACCGCTTTTTCTTCTTCTCCACAACCTGTCAGCAACATAGCTGAAGTCAGCGCAGTTAACGCGGTGGCGGCAATACGTTTTTTAAAATTCATCATGCTTTCTCTCCATCGGTTTATTTAATGATCGCGCTGGGTGGCCATCTCAATGCCGGGCACGTGATGTGTTGGCAGGCCATTAAAATTATTATTAATGAGATCTGGGTCGGCTAAGGCATCAATGCTGAATTCCAATGAATGACATTGCATGCAGGTTGGACGAATCATTTTTTCATTCGGCCGTAATGTGGCGTTTTGATTATGCTGAGTCAGCCATTGTTCACTGCCAAAAATCTCTTGTTCCACAACCGGCATATGGCAGGTAGCGCAGCTAACTCCTTGTTCGCTGGCAATCACACCGTCACGAACCTGTTGCCATAACTGGCCGTGTGGGCTTTGCTCAAATGCTTGGCTGTGATCATCGGCGTGGCAGGTTAAACAAGCTTCCGCCGCGGCATATTGGGTATTGTCGGTATGAGCGGCATGACAACTGTTGCAGCCTAATTCAGCATGGCTGTTTTCCGGCTTCATCGGCAAACGTGCCTGGCCCGGTGTCATCGGACTCAGCCCAGCTTTTAAGCGCATGCCATGTTTACCACTCAGGAAACCAGCAACCTGAGGTTCATGACAGGCTGAACATTGTTGATGGCCCGGTTTTTCGATCCAGTTCTGTTGTGCATCGACATGACAGCTGTTACAGCCAACAGCAGCGTTACCATGAGCACTGTGCTGCCAGTCGAGTAAAATATCCGCTTTAATATGAGCAGCGCTTATTTCATTTTCAAACACGCTTGCAGCCGATTCCGGTTGCCATTGAGCACCGATCGTTTCCAGATAATTGCTCAGTGTTGCTGGTAAGGTTTTATGAGCAAGCTCACCGGGTGTTTGATGTTTTAATAAAAAGTCTTCGTACAGTGCACGATTATCATGATAATTATGGCAGCCAGCGCTGGCACAGGTTTCAAATCCCATACCCTCATGGCTGGGACGCTCCTGGGCAATATTTTCATGACATTGCACACAAAAATCTTCCGGCAACGTCACTCCCATCGGATGCATAATGTCTTCGTTATGTTCACTGTGGCAGCTGACACAATTACGGGCATCCAGTATCGCGACTAAATCGGCATTACGCGGATCGGTAAATTTTTTCTTCGGGTGTGAATCCAGCGCTGTTTTTAATTCGTCTTCATGGCAAGTTAAACAGGCATTCTGAAGAATTTCTTCACCACCCAGTTCACTGGTATGGCAGGCATCACATTGCAACTCAATCTGATAATGACCGTGACTAGTTTCACCAATTAAAAAGTCTGGCTTCTGCTCTTCCACTACCAGCTGGTTGCCTAAATACCCAGCCAGCGCTAACGATGAAACCAACCAGCTTAACCATACTATTTTTTTCATTGTTGAATTATTCATTATTAATACCGCCGCCGATTAAAACCAATACACAGACAAAATATGAAATGACAACAAGATAGGCAGCGGCCAGATCGCCAGAATATGGGTAAGTAACGACCAGCGCTTAAAACGCTTAACAGCAACAGAAGGTCTGGCATGTTCCAATGCCGTTAGCCAGGTTAATAAACAACCTAATACCGAGGCACTGAAAAAGCTGTAGAACAACCAGGAGTTAATGCCCTGAATAGAGGAATTACCGGTATGTGCCAGCAAAATAATCAGACATAAACTGGTTAATACCAAATGCAACCAGCGCCAATCAGAAAAAGACCCTAAGGTCATTTTCTTCAGTCGTTTTCGGGCGGATAGCAGCAATCCAAACGCCGTCAACCCTAACATGGTAAAGCCACTGATCTGGCGGTAATCCGAGTCACTCCACCATTGGCTGACCGATTGAAAGGCATATTCCTGAGCAATGGGTAATGCCGGCATAAACAGATGTAATGCCGTAATAATAAGTGCCAGTATTCCCATGATCACTAACCCCAGCCAGGAGTCAGATCGGGTATCTTCATTCGCCGCTTGTTGCAGTGCAGGCTCGGCCAGGCTGAGATTAAATGACTCTTTAGGGATAACCTGAGTAAATAATGGCTGACAGCTACCACATACGGTACCGGCCCCGGTACTGCTCAAAGGTAACTTCTGCTGGGCACAGGCGCGCAACTGACCTGCACTGACCTGACGGCAATTACAAATAATGTGGTGATCGGCAATAGCATCTGAATCGGACCATAAACGTCCAGTCAGGCGGAAGCGCAGACTGCGCCACCAGGGTAAGGATTCATTATTTAATAATAATTCCTGTAAACGCTCCTGATCCGGCCAGAAGCCAACCGCAGCAGCACCTTTTAACTGGCCTCTTTCAAAGTGTAATACCCGATGAGACTTCTCACGATTATGCTCCAGATAACGGCTCTCCGGGCCCTCGTGTAATAAACCAATTTCACCCAGGCTGGTTACTGGTTGATCCAGTACTTTTAAACGAGTCGCCAGACTTTTTTGCTGGTAGGGTTTACTCTCCTGCCCGGAAAAACGACGTGCCAGTAAACTGGCCTGCTCCAGCCCGGGGGCAACCAGGCCATACACTTCACCGTTAAACTCAATACATTCGCCAACGGCATAAATAAAATCATCTGACGTTTTTAACGTGTCATCAACAATAATTCCATGATGGGTGTTCAGCCCGGCCTCTCTGGCTAACTGGATATTGGGACGAATACCCGTTGCCAGAATCAGCGTGTCACATTTCAGGTAACTGCCATCACGTAAAATAATTCCTTCCATTTTACGCGAGCCATCCACCGCCTGAATCCCGGAAGCCGTGAGTACGTTAATACCTTCCTGTTCTAATGTTGCCTGTAATTTTGCTGCTGAATTTTCAGTCAACTGCCGGTTCATCAACCAGGCCGAGTGATGAATTAACGTTACTTGAGTTGATAATCGGCGCATGGCCCGGGCGGCTTCAATGCCTAATAAACCACCACCTAAAATCACAGTATGACGGCTGCTGACGCGGCGGGAAATTAATGCCTGCACATCGGTCATATTGCGGAAGCAATAAACTCCCGTCATATGTACACCGGGCAAATTTGGAATGTGTGCGTGGGAACCGGTTGCTAACACCAGCTTATCGTAATAAAAGCGCTCTCCTTTATCAGTGATCACACTTTTTTCTGTAGTATCAATTTTATGAATACGGGTATGCCAGTGAGTATGAATGCTGGCACTTTCAGGCAGATTCAGATCCAGTTCTTCAACGGATTTCTCGCCATATAATAACTGGGAAAGAGCAACCCGGTTGTAAGGCTTCCAGGGCTCTTCACCAAAAATATCAATCCTCATCGCTGTATCGATATGAGTTGGCTCTTCCGAATCCGCTGCTGTAACCGCCATCAGCTCATTACACAAATGTATACCGACAGGGCCATTACCAATAACAACAATACGTTCTGGTGTATGTTGACGGGCAACGGCTTTCTGTAGCAGAGCTATTTCAGCGTCTTTCTCCGGAACATCAAAATCCATATTTTTCCCATAAAAAAAGCCCTGCCCACACCTTCAGGTGCAGACAGAGCTTCTTTGCTGATCATCGGTTATTTTGTCTTTTTTCATCGCTGCCGACGTTGGCTTAATAAACGATGAAATCATTGTTCGCACACTCTACCGGTGGATTATTAATTAAGAACAACGAACGAAATCTTATGTCTCTCGGGAGGGTTACAGCAGAAGATGTGCCATATTTATTTTTTATATATCTTTCATTCACTTAGAAAAATTGTCAGCAATGACGGTAATCATGAATGCTTAGATATGGTGCGGAATAATTTCAGAATCAGCGGACGATGCTTAATTTTAGGGCTTTAAAAAAGTCTTTAATTTTAAGATCTAAATAAAAAGGGCCTGAGAACAGGCCCAGAGACGGGATTTCAGGAAGGCAGATAACAGGACGCTAAACCATCAGCGTTGAATACGATCACTTTCTTCAGATAACAACCGGACAATCGGATTGTCGCGATAGACTTTCTGTTTCAGGATAGCACCAATGCCTAAGCCAATCACAAAGCCGCCGATATGGGCAGCAAAGCCAATACCTTCTTCTCCCTGCAGAATGCCAACAATATTACTGAATACCAACCAGATAGCAAAATACCAGACCGGTGATATTTTTTTCTGATAAACCCAGAACATATAACTGAGACTGGCGTAGCGGAACCACATCAGATACATGCCAAATAATGCTGAGATCGCACCACTGGCTCCCAGATTTGGAATATTCGACCCCAAATCAAATACAACGCTGATCAGGCTGGCACCGATGCCACTGGCCAGATAAAGCAATAAATACCGGATTTTTCCCAGCACATCTTCCAGGTTGTCGCCAATGATGTACAGGAAGTACATATTCCCTACCAGATGCATCAGGCTACCGTGCAAAAACACCGAAGTGATCAAGGCCCAAAGTTCTTCACCCCGAGTGATTTCTGCCGGTGTATAAGCAAAGTGGTTATACATCCAGTTTTCCAGCTCCAGATTACCGCTGTAACTGAAGAAAATAATTGTATTCACGATAACCAGCAGCCAGGTGATCAGTGGCTTTTTATGCGGTTTGATATTGTATTCAACCGGCATTTTTGCCAGAAACTGAAACAACCAGCTGCGTACTGACACCTTTTTATTCAGCTCATCCAGCGCCTGGCGAATACGCGGAGAATGCTCAACTTTCTCAAGCTGATCATGCTCAACCCAAACACCATCACATTCCATACAAACATCCACCTGGACATCATAATCTTTCAGTAGCTGAAAATTATGCAGGTGCGCTGGGCAACTCGGGCACTGTTGTTGTGTCCGTTTATTTCTGTCGCCCAGCAAATCTTTGTACTGAGCGTTATCTTCACCATTATCAACCTTAGACAACAAGCTGTTCAGCTCGCCATGTTCGAACCAGAGGCCGCCACAATGGCGGCAAACATCCAGTTCTTCATCGTGATAATGTGTGATTTCCAGTGCCTGATTATGGCAATGCGGACAATACTTAAAGGTCATGACTGTGGGGCTTCTTGAATACCTTTAATATCATCAACGTAGACATCAAATCCTTCCAGGTACTCAGCCAAATAGCGAAGGTTCGACTGTAATTTGGGCAGTACGTTGTTTTCCATATTATCCAGCTGTGCCTTCATCAATTTGCCAGCATGGGCCGCACCATAAGTGAAGGATGCCCGTTTAGCGACAATATCGTCGACCTGAGCATAAAAACGTCGTGCTTCCCCCAGAAAATAGCTGGGTGTTTCCAGCGTCGTTTCAGAATACTTCATGGTCTCCCAAACATAGCGACTAATTACCGGAGGGTGGTCTTTCAAGACATTCACAGGGACATTAGCAGCAATAAACGACTCATTGTATTTCCTCAAAGTCGCCACATTATCCTGCAACTCTTCGTAGAGTGACTGGCGCAGAAAGTAGTTATTCTGGCGGCTGGTAACATCGTCGAACAGAATGGCTTGCTGTAAACCGGCCTGAGCGGCCAGATACACACCTGCAATGGTGGCGATAATCATCAGGATATGACCCATCCAGAAACCTGAATTGGTCAGATCTGAATGATTCATTTTCT
This sequence comes from Bacterioplanoides sp., assembly GCF_965226395.1. GTDB lineage: Bacteria > Pseudomonadota > Gammaproteobacteria > Pseudomonadales > Oceanobacteraceae > Bacterioplanoides. The sequence continues at coordinate 654,408 of NZ_OZ245358.1, forward strand.
TTTTAGGTAACGTATTTTTTATCATCACTGACTCCTTGTTAGCAGTGGCATCATGCTAACAAAGAGCTTAGTCAGACAGAAGACTGAGACGCAATGCTTTTTGACTCTTTCATCGGTACCCGAAAAAGCATCAGCGGAATGATTGACGATCCACAAAAGGTTTTGGTTCTTTGCCTTTCGCCATACCGTTTTTCATTGCAATCATCTGGTTCTTACGTCCCAATAAACGCGCCTGTACCCAACGCTCCCAGCGTAATGCTTTCCAGGTATCGGCTTTCCAGGTTTTCTTAAACAGGTATTTGGTGGCGGCAATGGCATCGGGAGATTTCGAAGCAATGGTTTTTGCCAGTGTTTCAGCTTCGGCCATCGGGTCTGAAGCAAGCTTTGAAATTAAACCGTACTCATACCCTTCTTCGGCACTGAATTGTCGTCCTGTCATGGTCAGCTCCTGGGCAATATCAAGCCGTGTAAGGCGTGATAGTGTAACCATGCCGCTCATATCTGGGATCAGCCCCCACTTCATTTCCATAATCGACAGATTGGCATCGGGCCTGGCAATGCGATAATCGGTGGCGAGAATAATCTGCATGCCGCCACCAAAGCAGTTGCCGTGCACCACCGAAATTACCGGTACGGGTAAATCACGCCAGCAATGCGCAATTTCCTGAGCCACGTTTTGTTTAGTCCACGGCAATTTCAGGAAAACCTTCGCCACCATACTGGGTTCTTTGTTCAGCGCACTGAAATCCAGCCCGGCACAGAAAGACGGGCCGTTGGCCGATAAAATCACACAACGAACGCTGCGGTCCTTACGAATGGTTTTTGCGGTTGCGATCATCTGGCGAAACATCGGCATATCCAGGCCGTTCAGCTTCTCCTCGCGATTCAGTGTGACGTAGGCAATATGATCTTTTATCTCAAGCAGTACACGGGGTTTATCAGTCATAATGTTCTTATTCGAATGTGTGGTTTCAGTTCATAATTCCACACTAAAACTCCGCTTTCCATGATCAATAGAAACTTTTGAGTAACCTAAACGAAGACTTTTATCTTTATTTATGAGATTACTTCATTAGTTTTAGCGCAAACCATTGCGGCTTTGATGATACTTTTATAATCCCGTAGAATGCGCCGCCAGACAAACGCCGTAATCCACTGTCGTAGAGAACATTATGAGTCCACAGCAATTACGCCTTCGTGATGAGTTAATCGCCAAGCGTATCGCCGCTGCCAAAACCAGTGTCGTTAAAGCCGTATTTCCATTTACCACCAATCACCACGAAACGCTGTTTGGTGGCCAGGCACTCAGCTGGATGGATGAAACTGCGTTTATCGCCGCAACCCGCTTCAGTCGCAAACGTCTGGTAACAGTTTCTTCCGACAAGGTCGATTTTACCCATCCGATTCCGGAAGGCTCGATGGTTGAGCTGGTTGCCAATGTGATTCACGTTGGCCGTACATCGCTGAAAGTTGAAGTGAATATTTTTGTCGAAGATATGTACCGTGACGGGGTGAAAAAAGCCATCACTGGTATTTTTAGTTTTGTTGCAATTGATGAGAATAAACAGCCAGTACCGGTACTGGATGGTTTTGATCAGGAAACCGGCCTGAGTGCCGGCTGATAAATAAGAGTAGTGTCACAACGTCAGCAAATGCTGACGTTGTAATATGGCTGGTTTACTAACTCCTAGATTACCAGCCCTGAGTATGTTGCTTCACCAACTCGACCATCATCTCAATATGATCATCACGGTCATTCAGGCAAGGGATATAGTGATACTCCTTACCACCGGCTTCGGTAAAGTTTTCGCGGTTTTCAACTTCCAGTTCTTCCAGAGTTTCCAGGCAATCGGCCGAAAAAGCCGGGCTGATCACATCAACACGGCCCACACCTTGTGCGCCCCACTCCTGTAAGGTGAAATCGGTATAAGGTTTGACCCATTCTTCACGGCCAAAACGAGATTGAAAAGCGCAAAACCATTGATCATCCTGCAGATTCAAGTAATCTGCCAATGCTTTGGCTGTGGCCCGGCATTGTGATGGATAAGGATCACCCCGATCTTCATAACGCTGCGGAATACCATGGAATGACATCAGTAATTTGTCACCCTGCCCATGTTCAGCCCAGTATTCCTTAACAGAGTTGGCCAGCGCCTGAATGTATTGTGGGTGCTGGTGATATTCATTCACCCAGCGGGTTTCCGGCAAATGTGGACAACCTTTCAAACCCTTTGCCAGGCGATCATGCACAGCCGCTGTAGTTGAAGATGAGAACTGCGGGTATAAAGGCAGCACCAGCATTTTTTCAACACCCGCCTGACGCAGTTCCAGACCAGCTTGCTCCATACTTGGCTGACCATAAGTCATTGCCAGAGCGACCGGTATCTCCTGACCGAATGCCTGCGACAACTGCATTTTGAGCGCTTGTTGCTGCTTTTTAGAAATGGCCATTAATGGCGAGCCGTCATCCGTCCAGATGCTGGCATAACCTTTGGCTACCATGCGTGGGCGGAAGCGCAGAATAATGCCATTTAAAATCATCCACCAAATCGGGCGTGGTACATCCACTACGCGTCGGTCCCAGAGAAACTCAGCCAGATATTGACGTACGGCGGCTGCCGTCGGGGCTTCCGGAGTGCCCAGATTAACTAATAAAACACCGAATGGCGGGCGGGATTGAGAGCTCACGACTAACCTTACTCACTCTAAAAAAGAAGTCATTGTATAAGTTTTGCGTAAGTTTATAGCAACTCAGACTGGCTGTCTTTAGTTCCCCATCATTTGAAATCCCAGTGGTTCAGGTAAATACTTTGTATTTTGACAAGCCTTATAATAGTAATCTCTGCAATAACGCTCCCTGCAGTAACAACTCCGACAATAACAACAGCTGAGGCAACATCAGTAACTATGAAAAGACATCGTTTCCGGATTCTGTTGATATGTCTAGCAGCGGTAATTTTTGCGCATCCCGTTTACAGCCAGCATGACTCTTCTACTGAACTTAAGCTGGCCCATAATGATTCGCTGGGCTTACCCTTACGATGGATAGAAAATGGCCGCTATACCGGGCCCATGATCGAAATTATGCATGAGCTGTCACGTCGCTCTGGTATCACGTTCCGCTTTTATCCCCAGCCTTTTTCCCGCACCTGGGCGATGATTCGCCAAGGGTCACAACTGGATGGCGGCTTTGGTAATTATCATGCTCCGGAGAGGGAACAGTTTGCCGATTATTTTTATCCGGCCATTGGCTTTTATTACAACCGCTTATATACAAGCTCCGACATTGAGCCCGTGCCTCAATCAATGTCAGACATTACCGGGAAAAGCATTGTCACACTGGCACAACACAGTATTAGTCTGGAATTTGATCAGGCTTTAGCCAGCGGCAATATTCAGCGGATTCCGGTGAATTCCTACGACTCCATGATTGAAATGTTAAAAATGCAACGTGCCTATTATGCCGCTGCGCCGCAACATATATTTGATCAGCTGATTCAGAAAAAAGGATATGAACAGGATATTGTTAAAACCCCGTTATTATTTGCTGAACGAGGTTTGTATTTTTATTTATCTAAACAAGCTGATATTCCCAACAGGGAACAGGTGATGGAGCGTCTCAGCAACGCATTAACCGACATGGAGCGTGATGGATTTCTTGAAACAATCCACCAGCAATTTGGCACTCGTTATAAACGGGCGGAGTTACTAGAGAGTGAATAGTTACTAGAGAGTGAATAACAAAAGCTATCATACAAGAAAGTCAAAACGACTATAACTCAACATAGGCTTTGGTAATTTCTTGGTGAAATGTTTTTGGCAATGCAGCCCAATCCCGCAAATCAACCAGTATTGGAATATCCGATTCCGTTAATGTCTCCCGCAATGCCTGAAGCTGATCATAATCGAGCGCCGATAAATCTTCTGAACGTAAAACCACATCAAGATCACTGCCATCATGGCTGCGGCCATTAATACGACTGCCATATACCCATACAGATACACCAGGCAGGTACTGATTAACCAGAGAGCAAAGCTGCTGTTTATCAGTGTCGCGTAAATGAAGACGGGTCATTCGTTACCCTCGTTAATAACCTGAATCAGATCATTAACGTCCTGAATAAACGAAGGTAATAATTTAAGTGTGGTTTCAGCAAATTTTTCGCCATAATCATGCGCGGTATGATTGCGATTATCACGATATTTTAACCAGCGCTCACAGGCTTCGATAGAAATTAAGTCATGCTTAAGCGCATAGCGAAACAGATCTTTAAAGGCTAAAGGCTAAACGATCAACATCTTTATTCGTCGGGAAAAATACCGCCAGACGTTTTTTCAGCAACTTACCACTTTGTTCCAGAACAATTTCAAATTCTTTTACACAAGCAGCGCGATAGATATCGTAGATCAAATCATCCGGCTTTTTGCTATTAAGCTCCTGATAAGCCAGAGCTAATGTATCAGCACAGCGCTGCAGATATTGGGTATCAATTGCCATATTCGAAACCATGTTGGTATATCCAATCATGATAAGAGATTGTGATTTATCAGCCAATAAAAAAACCGCTGAAGCTTTCGCTCCAGCGGTTTTCAGCAATGACTTGAGATGCCCGATAAGCCGGGTTCTGTCTCCTTTACCAAGGTAAAGGTGGCAATCATTCGTCTAGGCCTGCAATCACTCACAGGCTCAAGCGACCTACCCGTTCCCAGCGCGGGCCACGCCTGTAGGGAACCTATTTGGTCTTGCTCCGGGTGGAGTTTACCTTGCAACCAACTGTTACCAGTGGCCCGGTGCGCTCTTACCGCACCCTTTCACCCTTACCGGTAACCCGAAAGTTACTGGCGGTCTTCTCTCTGCTGCACTTGTCGTCGGCTCACGCCGCCCAGCCGTTAGCTGGCACCCTGCCCAATGGAGCCCGGACTTTCCTCCCCCCGCTCCGATAAATCAGAGTAAGCGACGATTGCCTGGGCATCTCGGCGGCGGATTCTAACAAAGAGAGAACTAATGTTAAATGGCTATTCAACAGATCAAACTTTACCCTGAATCTCCAGCGCCTTCTGATACAGCTCCTTTTTATTTTCACCACTAACCTCAGCAACAATGGCAGCGGCTTTTTTCGGTGGCAGCTCTGCCAGCAACAAGCGGAATAATTTATCGATATTGATGGCTGAATTAGTTTGTGGATTTTTATTACCGGCCACCATCACCACAAATTCGCCTTTTTGCTGGTCGGCATCCGCCTGCAACTGCTCAGCAATATCGGGCAAGGTACCGTGATAAAAACTCTCGAAGGTTTTGGTTAATTCACGCGCCACACAGGCTTCACGCTCATCGCCCAATACCTCCGCCATAACAGATAAGGTGTCGAGAATACGGTGCTTGGATTCATAAAACACCAACGTCGCCGACTCTTGTGCCACATTCTCAAGCCGTTCTTTTTTAGCGCCGCTTTTATGCGGTAAAAAGCCCTCAAATGAAAAACGATCAGTCGGCAGCCCGGCGGCGGATAACGCGGTAATCAGTGCACTCACGCCGGGAATGGGAGTAACCGTTAGTTGCTTCTGACGCAGCCCCTGTACCAACGGATAACCCGGGTCTGAGATCAGAGGCGTGCCCGCGTCGGATACCAGCGCCATGGTACGGCCACCATTCAGGTGCTCGGCCACCTGTTCAATGCGATCGCGTTCATTATGGTCATGCACCGATAACAACGGCTTCTTAAGACCGAGGTGCTGCAGTAATTTTTGGGTATGTCTGGTATCCTCGCAGGCAATCAGATCAACCGCCGCCAGCACCTGACGCGCCCGCTCGCTTAAATCTGCGAGATTACCAATCGGGGTAGCAACCACATATAAGGTGCCAGGCTGCAACAGTGGAACAGATGTCATGCGGGGAAACTCTTTACAATACGGATCAAAACCCGGTTTGTTAAAAACGGGCGGTTTATTGCTGCTGGCAGGTTGCTTCGGCTTCGGGTTAAGTGGCTGCTCCACAACCCCCAAACAACCGGAGTTGCAGGCAACGGAACAAAACACCGTCATCCCGGCTGAGCAACAACAACTGGCTCAGGCCGCTAACAGCATTAAAAACGGCGAGTTTCGCAATGCTGCGCTGCAATTGCAACTGCTGGCCGAACGTTCACTCAGCTATTCGGATCAGGTTGAATACTGGCTATTGCAAGCAGAGCTGAATCTGGCAACCGCCGACATCGATAACGCAGAGCAAGCGTTGCAACAGGTACAGAACATTCAGCAATTTGCCACCCCGGAGCAGGAGCGCCACTACAGCCTACTGCGGGCACAATTACTGGAAGCTCAACATCAATACCTGGCCGCTGCCCGCGAACGTGATTTTCTGGCTGGCATCCTGAGCGACAGCGAACGTTCACAAAACCATGAACAGATCTGGCATAACCTGATGCAGTTGCCGGAGCTGGATCTATTAGCCTGGGCTGAAAAGTCTCCGGATACTCAGTTTGGTGACTGGTTACAACTGGCCGCCATCGGTAAAAATGCCCGCCTGACTCTGGATGAACACCTGGCCGAAGTTGAGCGTTGGCGTCAACAGAACCCAGGGCATCCTGCGGCGATTACCATGCCGGGTAGTCTGGCCATTCTGGCCGATATTGCCGCTTCACGCCCAAAACAGGTTGCTCTGTTGTTACCACTCTCAGGGCCGCTGGCAAAAACCGGCCAGGCGGTACGCGATGGCTTTATGGCGGCGTATTTTGAATCGTTAAATAAAGGCTCAGCCATCCCACTGGTGAATGTTTACGACACACAAGCCTTTAACTCGATTGATTCCGCCTACAGTGCCGCACAATTTGAAGGCAATGAATGGGTCATTGGCCCGTTTAATAAAAAAACCGTGCAAACCTTACAGCAGCGTACCGAACTGCCTTTGCCAACACTGGCACTGAACTATGGTGAGCGTAATGACAATTCACCGGCCAGCAACCTGTATCAGTTTGGTCTGGCCGCCGAAGATGAAGCGGTACAAATTGCCAATCAGGCCTGGCAAGACGGCCACCGTCGTGCGCTGGTCATGATGCCAAAAGGTAACTGGGGTCAGCGGGTTTATGCCGCCTTTGAACAACGCTGGACTGAACTCGGCGGTGAAATTGGCGAACAGCGCTATTACAGCAACCGCAAAGATTACAACCCGGAAATCAAAGCCTTGCTGAATGTTGATGACAGCCAGCAACGATTTAACACCATGCGTAAAATTCTGCGCGAAAGCACCGAGTTTGAGCCTCGCCGTCGCCAGGACGTGGACTGGGTGTTTATGGTCGCGCTGCCAAAACAGGCACGTCAGATCAAACCCACACTGGAGTTTAACTTTGCCGGTGACCTGCCAATTTATGCCACCTCACATATTTATTCCGGCGTAGTGAATCAACGCAAAGACCGCGATCTGAACGGCATCCGCTTTTGTGATGCCCCCTGGCTGCTGGAGAAAAGCGACCTGCACCAAACGGTTGAATCCACATTGGAAAATGGCCAGGGCGGATACACACGCTTGTATGCGATGGGCGTGGATGCCTTCCGTTTATTACCTCGCCTGAAACAATTACAGGCGTTCCCTAACAGTCAGGTATTTGGTAGTACTGGCGCTCTGTCGATGGATAACAGTCGTCGTATTCACCGCCAGACTCAGTGCACCCGTTTCCGCAGCGGTAAACCGGCCCAGTTAGCCGCTAGCGACTGATTCATTCCCCTGATCCCAACACAAGGATGTGTTATGTCATTAGATGCCCGCAACCCACAACAAAAGCGCCGTTATGGCGAAGATATCGAGCAACAGGCACAGCGCTGGCTGATACAGCAAGGCTTACAGCCATTGGAAAGCAATTACGGCATCAAAGCCGGAGAGATTGACCTGATCATGCAGCACCATCAGGTGCTGGTGTTTATTGAAGTTCGTTATCGTGCCGATGATGAGCACGGCTCCGGCGCCGAAACCATTACCTATCAAAAACAGCGGAAGCTGCGCAAAACCGCAGAACATTATCTGCAGAAACACTTTGGTAATACACCACCGGATTGCCGCTTTGACGTTATTTCAGCCAGTGGTAACCCGGCTGTCTTTGAGTGGATACAAAACGCTTTTTAGTTGTTCCATCAGGCTGATAAGAATGACTCTTAAACGCTATCCAGATGGGTGCTTTTTCATTATGATTGCTGTTCGCTTTTTCGGAGTTCCGCAGTGTTAGAACGTATCATCGGCCACTTTGGTGCCAGCATCGAAACCAAAATGTTATCGGCAGAAGAGTTACCGCCCTATATTGAACAGGCCGGTCAGGTGATGGTTCAGTCATTGTTAACCGGTGGCAAAATTCTCAGTTGTGGTAATGGCGGCTCAGCCGGTGACGCGCAACACTTTTCATCCGAGCTGCTGAACCGCTTTGAGCGGGAACGCCCGAGTCTGCCCGCCATTGCGCTAACTACCGATTCATCCACTGTGACGTCGATTGCTAACGACTACAGCTACAACGAAGTGTTTTCAAAACAGATTCGTGCGTTAGGAAACCCGGGCGATGTTTTACTGGCGATTTCCACCAGTGGCAACTCAGCCAATGTTATTCAGGCGATTCAGGCAGCTCATGAACGTGAAATGACCGTAGTTGCTCTGAGTGGTAAAGATGGTGGCGGTATGGCTTCATTATTAACCGCTGATGACGTGGAAATTCGGGTACCAAGCGATGTGACCGCCCGCATTCAGGAGGTGCACTTAATCGCGATTCACTGCCTGTGTGACTTTATTGATTGTTCGCTGTTCGGCGAGGAATAAGCTGGCGACGAACAGCTAGAAAAGAGCTATTACAGTTTACGATTGACCGCAATCGCTACAACCCGGTGATTGCGGTAATTTCCAACTGCGCCATTCGGCACTCATCGCATCAAACGTCATCAGCTTGCCTACCGCAGGCTCACCAATACCTGCAATCAACTTCAGCGCTTCCAGTGCCTGCATACTGCCAATCACACCCACCAACGGCGATAACACGCCATTCTCAGAACAGGTTAATTGCTCATCATCGAGATTGGGGTACAAACAGCGGTAACAAGGCGCATTCTCCCGGCGCGGGTCAAACACTGTAATTTGCCCGTTTAAGCCTACCGCCGCACCAGACACCCAGGGAATATTCTGTTCTAAACAAACCAAATTCAACAGATAACGAATGGTTGCGTTATCAGTGCAATCAATGACTAACGTAACCGGAGTTTGGCTGAAAAAAGATCGCAGCCATTGCTCGTCTGCTCGTTGCTGAATGGCCTGAACGTTAACGTCTGGGTTTAACCGTAATACATCGGCTTTGGCGGATTCCACTTTTGCGATGCCAACATCCGCAGTGCCGTGTGCGGTCTGACGCTGCAGATTGGATAACTCCACCACATCATCATCCACCAACGTTAGTTCGCCAATTCCTGAAGCCGCCAGATACTGAATCACCGGACAACCCAAACCACCAGCCCCCACCACCAGCACATGGGCATCCAGCAGTGCTTGCTGCCCTTCAATATCCATTTGTGGCAGTAAAATATGGCGGCTATAACGGAGGAGCTGTTGATCGTTCATGGTGATCCAATATGTGTAAACAATTACGCTGCATCAAAGGAGACAGTATTAACACTGGCAAGATTAACCGTCTGCTTGGCTTGCCATAAGTCGTAGTTATCCTGCATGGCGAGCCAGCTCTCAGGAGTACGGCCCACCGCTTTTGACAATCGTAATGCCATTTCAGGGGTGATGCTGCTTTGTCCTTTTAATATGCGGCTCAACGTGGAGGATGCCACATCTAATTGTTGTGCAAGAAAACGGCAGCTATAGCCAAACGGCTCCAAATAGGTTGCTTTGATAAACTCGCCAGGGTGAGGAGGGTTATGCATCGTCATTAGTGATAGTCCTCATAATTTAAGATAAAGGCATTACCATCTTTAAACTCAAAGGTTATTCGCCAGTTCCCATTAACAGAAATTGACCAAATGCCTTCCCGGGTACCTTTTAATGAATGCAGTTGATAGCCGGGTAAATCGATATCTTCTATCACATGAGCAGTGTCGATCGCTGTAAGCTGCATCTTCAGCGTTTTGGCATGACTGTGCTGAATTCCGGAAGTATTGCCGGATTCAAAATACTTTTTGAGGCCCTTGTGCTTAAAAGATTTAATCATTAAAACAAAGTATCATGATGCGCATCACGCATCAACAGGTGTATGACGCAGAGCCAGTATGTCCACTCATCCCAACCAATAGCCACCCGATATCCGCGGATTACCGCCTAGGTCTTTGCGGTTTTCTACCTGATCAAAGCCACGTTGTTTCAGCAACTCACAAACAGCATCAGCTTGTTGGAAACCGTGTTCCAGCAACAGCCAGCCTCCTTCATTCAGGTAATTGGGTGCCTGTTCAATAATATGCTGTAAATCGGCCAGGCCCTTGTCAGCAGCAACCAACGCAGAGGAAGGCTCAAAGCGCACATCGCCTTGTTCCAGATGTGGATCTGTTTCGTCGATATAAGGAGGATTGGAAACAATTAAATTAAAGCGTTCGGCCGCTAAGGCAGAGAACCAGTCACTCTGACGGATGTCGGCATTATTCAGTCTCAGTGCTTGTTGATTGTGCCGGGCAAGCGCAACAGCTTCTGCCTGAAAATCCACGCCCGTGATGTTCCAACCTGGAAATTCAGACGCAATCGCCAGTGCAATAGCTCCGGTTCCGGTGCCTAAGTCCACGGCTTTGCCCACATCAGGCAGTTGTTGATTGGCGGCTAAATCCAGCACCCATTCCACCAGCGTTTCGGTATCCGCGCGAGGAATTAAGGTCGATGGTGCTACTTTAAACGGCAATGACCAGAACTCGCGCTCACCGAGAATATAAGCCAGCGGTTCACCGCTCAGGCGTTTCTCTAACAAGGTATTTACCTGAGAGCACTGCTCATCCGTCAGCGCTTTATCACCCCAGGTATAAAGGTAGGTACGGTTTTTCCCGAGCACACCCATCAGCAATAACTGCGCATCCAACAACGCCGACTCACGACCATGGTTGTCGTGAGCTGCGCTTTCCAGCTGTTGTTTAGCCTGTTGCAGCCACTGCTCAATGTTAACGGTCATAGCAACATCAACATTAGTTACCAGCCATCTCAGCCAGCAGGTTCGCCTGATGTTCCTGAATCAGCGGTTCAATCACCGGTGACAAATCACCCTGAACAATTTCATCCAGCTTGTATAAGGTCAGGTTAATGCGGTGGTCGGTAACCCGGCCTTGTGGATAGTTGTAGGTACGGATTCGCTCTGAGCGGTCACCCGAGCCCACCAGACTTTTACGAGTCGCTGCCTGTTCGGCATGAGCGGCCTGCATCTGCGCATCACGCAAACGAGTTGCCAGTAATGCCATCGCTTTGGCTTTGTTCTTGTGCTGCGAACGCTCGTCCTGACATTCCACCACCACGCCGGTTGGTAAGTGAGTCAGACGAATGGCGGAATCGGTTTTGTTAACGTGCTGACCACCGGCACCGGAAGCGCGGAAAGTATCAATACGCAGGTCGTTTTTGTTGATGTCAACTTCTTCTTCGCTTTCCACTTCCGGCATGATCGCCACCGTACAAGCCGAGGTATGAATACGGCCCTGACTTTCGGTTTCAGGTACACGTTGTACCCGGTGAGCACCGGATTCAAACTTCAGACGCGAGTACACATCCACCCCGGAAATACGGGTAATCACTTCTTTAAAACCGCCGTGTTCCCCTTCGTTGGCGCTCATCAGCTCAGCACGCCAGCCCTGAGTTTCGGCAAAACGGGTGTACATACGGTATAAGTCACCGGCAAAAATAGCGGCTTCATCACCACCGGTACCAGCACGGATTTCGACAATCACGTTACGGCCATCATCCGGGTCTTTGGGTAACAGCAGGATTTCGATCTTACCAGCCAGCTCTTCGATTTCCGCCTTGGCGTTAACCAGCTCTTCTTCACCCATGGCTTTCATATCCGGGTCAGAGTCCTGAGCCAGAATTTCCGCTTCTTCGAGGTTTTCCTGAGCCTGCTGATAATCCGAGAAGGTTTGTGCCACTTCCTCTAACTCAGCGTACTCTTTGGATAACTTACGGAACTTATCCTGATCACCAATCACGTCAGGATCGGATAACAGATGACCCACTTCTTCGTAGCGGTCGCGCAGTTGTTCGAGTTTAAACAGTATCGATTCTTTCATGATGTTTTTAAATTGGCGTTAAATAATGGGTTTTGAATAATCAGAGGATGGCAGTGGTCATCGCACTGTGGGTAAAGCGTTAGATAGAGAGACGCTAATGACCAGATTCGGGCTTTTCTGACGAGGAGTTCAGCTGGAACAATTCACGGGTCCAGTCGAGCGCTTCCAGGCGGCCTTCAGCGCCAGCTTTACGCAAAGATTTAGTTGGGGCATGCAGCAGTTTATTAGAGAAGGTGTGCGCAAACTGGCGCAGCACTTTCTCGGCATCTGCACCGTTTTGTAATTGCTTCAGCGCTTTTTCTAACTGATCTTCTTTAACCAGATCCACATGAGTTCGCAGGTCCGTCACGGTATTAACCGCATCCAGCGTTTTTAACTCACGCATATAATGCTCAACACCCGACAGGATCAGCTCTTCAGCCTGACGGGCGGCATCCTCACGCGAGCGTACGTTTTCTTCAATAATGTCGCGCAGGTCATCCACGGTATAAAGGTAAACGTCGGATAACTCGGCTACTTCTTCTTCGATGTCACGCGGTACGGCAATATCCACCATAAACATCGGCTTATGGCGACGCTTTTTCAGCGCTTTTTCCACCGCACCTTTACCCAGAATTGGCAACGGGCTGGCGGTAGAAGAAATAATAATATCGGCATCGGCCAGCACGGTTGGGATATCTTCTAACAACACCGCATCAGCATGAAATTCCTGCGCCAGATTCTGTGCACGCGCCAGGGTTCGGTTCGCCAGCGTCATCTTTTTTACACCAGCCTGATGTAAATGGCGCGCCACCAGCTCAATGGTTTCGCCAGCGCCAATCAGTAAGGCACGGCTGTGGCTTAAATCGGCAAAGATATGTTGTGCCATCCGCACCGCCGCGAAGGCAACGGAGACCGGGTTTTCGCCAATGGCGGTATCGGTACGCACCCGCTTGGCAATGGAAAACGTCTGGCGGAATAAGCGACCCAGCTCGGTGCTGACCGTACCGGCTTCCTGAGCCACCGCATAAGCTGACTTCATCTGGCCCAGAATCTGAGGTTCGCCCAATACGAGGGAATCCAACCCAGACGCTACCCGCATGGTGTGCTGCACGGCTTTATCTTCACCTAAGCAATAGAGGGAACCGTTGAGTTCCTGCGGGTCAATATTATGGTGCTGTGCCATCCAGTCTGCCAATACGGCTTTTTGTTGTGCCGCCTGAACATCAATGTCCTGATTATTAAGAGGAGAAGAACAGTAAATTTCGGTGCGGTTACAGGTAGAAAGGATCACCACTTCAGAAACCGGGTCTAACGACTGAACCTGATTAAGCACCTGGGGCATGCTGGCCGGGTCGAACGCTACACGCTCGCGAACCGAAACCGGTGCCGTTTTGTGGTTAATGCCAAGTGCCCAAATACCCATACTGCTGAAGGAACCTTCTATCTGAAGTGAAAGCGATAAAAAAGCGCCGATTATAAACACCTATTTGCCGCTTTGCTGCTGAAATCTTTGACTTAACTCGTTATCTGACCCTAAATATGGGCAAAGACAGACATTACTGACGGCAAAACGCCGTGACACATAAGGATGAATCCATTGAGGCCGTTTGTGACACCACGCCTGATCCCTATTTTAGCCCGGCTGCGTTTGTTAACCACCACCTTTACCCTGCCATTGCTGCTCAGTGGCTGCGCCGCCTTCCAGTCTCAACCCAGCCCATCAGACGATCAGGAGCTTGAGATGGAGGCACAAAGCCCATCCACCCCAGCCCAGCAAGAGGTCTATCGCCCGATTCCGGCTGATACCCTGTATTCATTATTAGTGGCCGAGGTCGCCGGCCAGCGCCAGCGTTATGATATTTCGCTGTACCACTATATGACTCAGGCACGGAAAACCCAGGATGCTGATATTTCGGAACGGGCCGCCCGTATTGCCCAGTACGTTGGCAGTGGTGAATTAGCAGAAGAAGCACTGGCTATCTGGCTGCAGCAAGAACCGGATGACCCGGCAGCACATCAGGCAGCGGCACAACTGGCCATGGATGCCGGAGATTTTCCACTGGCTCTGAGCCATATGGAGCAGCTTTATAACCTGGCCGGTATCAGCCAGTTTGATTATCTGGCCGCCAATGCCAGCCGCCTGCCCGAACATCAGAAAAAGCAATTACTGGATCGCCTGGCAGGTCTGAATGCCACCTACCCGGATAATGCCAATCTGTTTCAGGCCCGTGCCATTCTTGAACAGCAACTTGGCCTCTATCCGGCGGCACTGAAACATAATGACCAGGCGTTGTCGCTGGAACCAGAGTTTCTGGCTGCCAAAGTTCAGCGAGCCCGGTTATTAACCCAGATGGGTCGTGTCGATGATGCCATTGATTGGTCAACCGAGCTGCAACAGGAATACCCCAACCACAAAGGCATCGCCGTCTTACGTGCCCGTTTATTGCTGCAACAACGCCGTATGGATGATGCTCTGATTGCCTTTGATGAATTGCATCAGAATTTCCCGCGCGACATGGCCATTTTGTTATCGTTGGCTTTGCTGGAAGAAGAAATGGGAGATCAGCAGCGCGCCAAGCAGCATTTACAGAAATTACTGAGCAACGGTGCTCACCCCAATGAAGCCAACTTTTACCTGGGCAAAATCGCAGAGGAACAAGGCCAACCACAACAGGCTATTCAATATTACAGCCAGGTCAGTGATGGCCGTGAATTTTTGCCTGCTCATCTTAATGCCGCGGAGCTGATTAATGAGACTCAGGGATTAGCAGCAGCACGCGCGTATCTGACGGAGCTGCGACAGGTTCACCCCGGACAAATCAGTCCGTTAACCCGTATTGAAGTGGAATTATTAACCAATGCCGATCAGAAAGAAGAAGCGATCCAGATACTGACTCAGGCACTTGTGATCAAACAAAACGATCACGACCTGCTATACACCAGAGCCATGATGGCAGAGCAGCTGGATGATCTGGCCATGTTGGAAAAAGACCTGCGCCATCTGATTAAGCTCGACCCAAACAATGCCGAAGCCCTGAATGCGCTGGGCTATACCCTGGCGGATCGCACCGATCGCTGGCAGGAAGCTTTGCCCCTGGTCGAAAAAGCACTGAGTTTATCTCCCGAAAACCCGGCTATTATCGACAGCCTTGGATGGATTTACTTCCGTGCCGGTGAACTCGACAAAGCTCGCCCGCTACTGAAGCAAGCATTCGATATTATGGCCGATCATGAAATTGCGGCTCACTATGGTGAATTACTCTGGGTATCGGGCAATCAGGATGAAGCGCGGAAAGTCTGGCAGCAAGGCCTGAACAACAACCCACAAAGTGACCTGATTCAGGAAACCATGCAGCGTCTGAATGTGGATAACCCACCGTCTGCAGAGCGGGTAGAGCAATAATGATTCGATTTATTGGCCTGATGCTGGTTATCAGTCTCAGTGGCTGCGCGTCTTTATTACCTCAGGGCGGGCAAGAAACGCTGCAACAGCAACTGTCTGCTATCAACGATTGGAAAGTGCGCGGTAAATTATCTGTTGTCACGCCACAAGAAAGCGTCACCGGTTACCTCACCTGGGATCAGCAAGAAACCGATTACCGTTTGTTTATTACCGGCCCCTTTGGTCAGGGTTCATCACAACTGAGCGGTTCCGCCCAACACGCCGAGCTGTTACTGCCGGGTTGGGAGCAACCTCAGGTTGCCGATAATGCCGAAGAACTGATGTTGCGTTATATGGGCTGGAACTTTCCGGTGAGTGATATTCGCCACTGGGTAAAAGGTCAACCGGCGCCTTCAGCAGAAAATGCAGCATCGTCAAAAAACACCACAACAGCTGTGTTTGACGAGTCCGGTTTATTAAAAGAACTGCAGCAACATGGCTGGCAGGTTAAATATTCTCGTTACAGCCGCCAGCAAGGCTTCTGGCTGCCCGGCCTGATCAAAGTCTCTGGCCATAACTTCCGTTTTGTTTTTTCAATTAAAGAGTGGACCATTAATGGCTAACGACTCTGTGTCAGAGTGGCTGACAGTCCCTGCCCCTGCCAAACTGAATCTGATGTTACATATCACCGGTCAGCGTGAAGATGGCTATCACAACCTGCAGACCCTGTTTCAGTTTATTGATCTTTGTGACGAACTGGACTTCAGAGTACGCGAGGATAATCAGCTGACACTGGAGCCTGCCATCGATGATGTGCCGTTTGAAGACAATCTGATTATCAAAGCCGCTCGTGCACTGCAGGCCAGAAGTGATCGCTCTTTAGGAGCCGACATTCGTCTTAATAAAATATTACCGATGGGTGGTGGCTTGGGCGGTGGTAGTTCTGATGCCGCTACCACACTGCTGGCACTCAATCATTTATGGCAACTGAACTTATCATTTGATGAGCTGGCTGAAATGGGTTTGCAGCTGGGGGCCGATGTGCCGGTGTTTGTTCGCGGTCAGGCAGCCTTCGCAGAAGGGGTTGGTGAAATACTCACACCAACGCCTGAGTTGGACGAGCCTTGGTATTTAGTCGTGGCTCCGCAAGTCCATGTTAATACAGGGAATATTTTTTCAAATAAATGTTTGACACGCGATACCGACCTCATTAATATACGCACCGCGCTGAGGCGAGAGGGAAACAACGACTGCCAAGCAGTTGTTTCAACACTTTACCCTGAAGTTGGTAAAGCATTGAATTTGCTAAATAATTTCTCTTCTGCTAAGCTGACGGGCACTGGAGCTTGCATATTTTCAAGCTTCGGTTCTGAGGCAGAAGCTATCAAAGTTTCTGACCAGTTACCGGCTGAATATGTGTCGTTTGTGGCAAAGGGGGTTAACACCTCACCTGCTCACAAGATATTATTCAGACCGTCTTAAAAGTTGGGGTGTCGCCAAGTGGTAAGGCAACGGGTTTTGATCCCGTCATCCGCAGGTTCGAGTCCTGCCACCCCAGCCATCCTATTCTACTCTTATCTGTTACTGACTAATTGCATCAATCAAAGGGGACGAATGTGTCTAAGTTGATGGTATTTACTGGCAATGCCAATCCCGAGCTGGCCAAACTGGTCGTTGAGCGTCTTGACATTCCTCTTGGCGAAGCCACTGTTGGCAAGTTCAGTGACGGAGAGATCACCGTTGAACTGCACGAAAATGTTCGCGGTAAAGACGTATTTATTCTGCAGCCGACCTGCTCGCCTACCAATGACAACTTAATGGAAGTGCTATTGCTGGCTGATGGCCTGCGTCGTGCTTCTGCCAGCCGTATCACCGCGGTTGTACCTTATTTTGGCTATGCTCGCCAGGATCGTCGTCCTCGCTCAGCACGGGTGCCGATTTCTGCACGTGCTGTGGCTGATATGATGTCAGGCGCTGGTATTGACCGTGTATTAACCGTTGATTTACACGCCGACCAGATTCAGGGCTTCTTCGATATCCCGGTGGATAATGTTTATGGCTCTCCAATCCTGATCGACGATATCGAGCGTCAGAACTACGACAACTTAGTGGTTGTATCCCCAGACATCGGCGGTGTGGTTCGTGCTCGTGCCGTCGCCAAACAACTGGGCGCAGATCTGGCCATCATCGACAAGCGTCGACCAAAAGCCAACGTTTCTGAAGTAATGCACATCATTGGCGAAGTTCAGGATCGCACCTGTATTCTGGTTGACGATATGGTTGATACCGCCGGCACTCTGTGTCAGGCCGCCAAAGCATTAAAAGAGTTTGGCGCGAATAAAGTTGTCGCATACTGTACCCATCCTGTATTATCCGGCCCCGCTGTTGAGCGCCTGTCGTCGGCTGAACTGGATGAGCTGGTTGTTACTGACACCATCCCACTGACAGAAGCGGCCAAAAGCACGGGCTGTATTCGCCAGTTAACCATTGCTGGTCTACTGGCTGAGTCGATTCGTCGGGTTAATAACGAAGAGTCCATCAGTGCGATGTTCCGTTAAAACAACGTACTAAAGAAAATTTTTATACCGCTTGAACTGGTCGCAAGTTCAGGCGGTTTTCCGTACTGAAAAGTACATTTTTACAACCTTATTAAAGGAAAACATCATGTCAGAATTTAATCTGAATGCAGTAGTTCGCGAAGATTCAGGGAAAGGTGCGAGCCGCCGCCTGCGTCGCGAAAACGGCGTACCAGCTATCGTTTATGGTGGTAAAGCTGGCGGTAACGACCGTAAGCCAACCGCTATCACTCTGGCGGCTAACGAACTGAACAAACTGCTGGAAAACGAAGCGTTCTACAGCTCTATCATTACCCTGACCATCGGCGACAAAGCTGAACAGGTAATCCTGAAAGATCTGCAACGTCACCCAGCTAAGCAGCTGATCTGGCACGCTGACTTCCTGCGCGTAAGCAAGAGCACTAAGATCAAAGCACACGTTCCACTGCACTTCCTGAACGAAGACAGCTGTGTTGGCGTTAAACTGGGCGGCGGCAAAATTGCTCACCAGCTGACCAGCCTGGACATCATCTGTGCAGCAGGCGATCTGCCAGAATTCATCGAAATCGATCTGGCTGATGCTGAAGCGGGTACCGTTATTCACCTGTCTGACCTGAAACTGCCTAAAGGCGTTGAGTCTCTGGCTCTGTCTCACGGCCCAGAGCACGACACTTCTGTTGTTACTGTTGCAGCTCCAAAAGGCGGCGCAGCTGACGAAGAAGAAGGCGAAGAAGCAGCTGAATAATTTCAGACCTGCAGACCTCGTCTGAAAAAAGCGGAGCTGGTCTCCGCTTTTTTATTGCCTGAAAACTACCGCACGGAATAATGCTGAACAAATCTTAGTGGAATAACATGATGAGTGATATTCAGTTAATTGTTGGCCTGGGCAATCCCGGCAGCGAATACGAAAACACCCGCCATAATGCCGGTGCCTGGTTGGTTGAGCGCCTGGCCGAAACGTATCGTATTCCTTTATCTGCCGATAAAAAGTTTTTTGGCAAAGCAGGCAAGGGCATTATTGAAGGCAAAACCGTCTGGTTACTGCTGCCAACCACCTTTATGAATGCCAGCGGTAAATCGGTTCAGGCACTGGCTAACTTTTATAAGTTATCACCTGAACAGATTCTGGTAGCTCACGATGAGCTGGATATGCCAACCGGCGTTGCCAAATTTAAACAAGGTGGCGGCCACGGCGGGCAGAATGGTTTGCGCGATATTATTGGTAAACTGGGCAACAACAAAAACTTCCATCGTTTGCGTATTGGCATTGACCATCCGGGTGATAAGAACAAAGTCACCGGCCACGTATTAGGCAAAGCCAGCAAAAGTGAGCAACAAGCGATTGATAATGCCATTGATGAAGCAATCCGGGTGATCCCAATAGCGTTGGCAGGCGATCTGCCTAAAGCAATGAATCGACTTCATTCGTATAAAGGGTAAAATACCCGGCAATTTTTCATCGGACTCACCCATTGCGTGATTTCGACCTTATTTTTACTTTCAGGAATTTGTTATGGGCTTTAAGTGCGGCATCGTTGGCCTTCCAAACGTGGGTAAATCCACTCTCTTTAACGCATTAACAAAATCAGGTATCGGCGCGGAAAACTTCCCGTTTTGTACCATTGAGCCCAACAGCGGCATTGTTCCTATGCCAGACCCGCGTCTGGATACACTGGCCGGTATCGTTTCTCCGGAAAAAGTGATTCCAACCACCATGGAATTCGTCGATATTGCTGGCCTGGTAAAAGGCGCTTCCAAAGGTGAAGGCCTGGGTAACCAGTTTCTGGCCAACATTCGTGAAACCGACGCCATCGCTCATGTGGTGCGCTGTTTTGAAGACCCGAATGTGATCCACGTTGAAAACACCATCAACCCAGCGGATGACATTGATGTTATCAACCTGGAACTGATTTTGGCCGACCTCGACAGCGCACAAAAGCAGCTGCAACGTGTGACCCGTACCGCAAAAAGCGGCAATAAAGACGCTGTCGCTGACAAAGCATTGCTGGAACGCATCGTCGAGCACTTAGAAGCTGACCAACCAGTTCGCACGATGGAACTGAATGACGACGAACAGAATCGTATTCGCCTGTTCCACATGATCACCATCAAACCAACCATGTACATTGCCAATGTGGCAGAAGACGGTTTCGAAAATAACCCTCATCTGGATGTGGTTCGTGGCATTGCTGAAAACGAAAATGCCGTGGTTGTCCCGGTATGCAACAAAATTGAGCAGGAAATTTCTGAGCTGGAAGACGCTGAAGACGTTGAAATGTTCCTCGAAGAAATGGGTCAGAGCGAACCCGGCCTGAACCGCGTTATTCGTGGTGGCTATGAACTGTTGGGTCTGCAAACCTACTTTACCGCCGGTAAGAAAGAAGTCCGCGCCTGGACTGTCAAACAAGGTGCTACCGCACCACAAGCCGCTGGTGTGATTCATACCGATTTTGAGCGTGGCTTTATCCGCGCAGAGACCATGTCGTATGACGACTTTATCGAGCACAACGGTGAGTCCGGCTGTAAAGCCGCTGGTAAACTGCGTGTAGAAGGTAAGGAATACATCGTTAAAGACGGCGATGTGATGCACTTCCTGTTTAACGTTTAAGCCAACTCTTTCTGTCTTGATGGCAATACCACCACACGGCGGTATTGCCCATCCACCTCCTCTCCTTTCTTACTGAAATTGCTTTGTTGCAGATTTAAAACAATCTGATCCAGGCGGAATGATTGTTCACTCTCTGCTTTTGCCGCAGAATGAACATTCAGTCACATCATGCAGTAACCTGAGTTGTCATGGTCGAAAAACGCGAACAAATTCTGGAAGCCACCGCCGACCTGATCGCGGAGTGTGGCTTGCAAGCCAGCCCGATGTCTAAAGTGGCAAAAAGTGCTTGCTGTGGCGCAGGAACCATTTATCGCTACTTCGAGACCAAAGACGAGTTAGTACAGGAGTTGTATCTGCAAATCGTGCAGAAAATGACGACCGAATGCCTGAAAAATTACAACGAAGCAGACTGCATTAAGATCCGCTTCTACACCTTCTGGGGCAATTTTTATTGTTACATGCGCTCAAACCCCAGAGACTGTGCGCTGGTTGAACAGTTATCGTCTTCTCCAGCGATATGTGGTGACTTTAAAGATCGGGCCACACAAACGATCCATAACGTGCTTGATCAACTGATGAACGATGGCAAACAGCAACATCTGTTTAAAGAATTACCCAATGATGTGTTAACCATGTTTACGTATGGTAGCGTGCTGACCATCGCCAAGACGCAGAGTACGATGCCGGAAAAGCTCGACGGCAAGCTGAATACCGACGACTTATTAAATCTGTGTTGGGATGCCATTAAGGCCTGATTCAGATTACGACCGTACAATTCGATATTAAACACAGCTGACGTGATACGCAGCTCAGAATAATTAAGTGCCTGATGGCATTTTTTTAGTGATAAAGACTGAATGAACATTCACTCTCATTCAGAAAAGGAGAGAACGATGAACAATGCCACAATCGCAGTAGCACAAACCACTCAAGCCAAAGCACCGGCACTGCAAACCAAAGCCAAAGCGCAGCTGAATACAGGTTATTACGACTTACTGGCGCAAATTGCTCTGACTCACAAACGCACCCGTAACTCCCGTCAGGCCTGAAAACAGCCTGACGCGGAGTTAAAAGAAAAGGTTATGCGAACGCCGAGCCAGTTCTATCAGTGAATTGTAGCGCCATCACCGAGGTCACCCTCAGCAAAGGCAGCCGGTAACACGGACAAACGATTAACCATCAACACCGAGTGCATGGGTGCAATCAGCTGCTGCTCGTCGCGCAGCTCTTCCAGCAAAATGCAGGTCGCATCAATGGAATCCAGATCAACAATGATCGCCAGCGGCATTCCAGAACAAGTATTCAGCGACACCAGATCACCAATCTCCAGCTCCTCACGCTCAGTAATCACATCGTCAGCCAGCCATTCATCCAATGGTTTTGGGGTCTGAAAACGGCGCAACGCCACCAACTGAACAATACCCTGTACTACGTCGTCGGTAATATCGAGTTCAACATCCGGCTCTGAGCTGAGGTCGATCACCCGATCAACCAGATCAAGAAATAACTCACTGTCTTCGTCAGACCAGCGTAAATCGCGTGAGCTGTTGCCAGCAGCTGCGTTGGATGGAAAACAGACATCGGTTGGAAACTCGGCGGCTTCACCGCTGTCTGAGGTTGGCATTAACAAGCTCACGACCTGAATGCCCTGTTGTTCTGCACGGCTGATTCGCCAAAATAAAGGTTGCATCTCTGCATTCATCTGAATCACTCCTCTGAGCTTAGGCTCTGTCTGATAACATCAATCAGTGGGTGGAACCGATTCCTCCTTTCTATTTCTCTTCCTTTTTATCCTCTGGCGCTTTCATCAAAACAGGCTTTTTTTATCAGCCCGTAAAGTCTGTATATCAGCCCTACCTGACGGAAACAAGTCTGTTGATCGCTCAAAGTCATTTGTGGCGAAAATCGCAAATGGTAAGATCCGACAAAGTTTACTAATACAAAGGAATAAAAACGGAATCCTTTATGAAATTTTTCGCTCAGATAAGCAGTCTTGTATTCGCTCTCGTCATACTGGCGGGGTGTGCCGCCAAAGTGGCGAACTATGATGCCATCAGCCAGAATGCGGCACGCGATGCTGCGGTTGCGGATGAATCAGCAGCCCGAACCATTCAACATGCACAATCCAAGCTGGAACTGGGTCGTAGCGAAAAACTGGCATTTTATGCACCCCGCCATCTGAAACTGGCAAGCGAGCAACTGGCTGAAGCCCAGAACATGCACATCAGCGGCGACCCGGATGGCCCGGTCAAAACCGCTGCAATGCGTTCCATCAAAACACTGGAAGCCGGCCTACAAACCAAACAACAGATCCTGACCCGGTTGAAGCCTACACTGGATCACCGGGCTGTTTTGCTGAACATTCGCGCCGATGACTTCTTCCCAACGGACTTTGCCGGGTTAGAGCAATCTCTGCTTGAACTGATTGATCTGATGGAAGACAACCGCATAGCCGAAGTCACAAAGGAGCAACAACAGTTGCTGGCCCGTATGCATCAGGTTGAGGTCAACACCATCGAATACATTCAGCTGCAACCGGTCAAAGATCATCTGCAACGTATTGATAACAAAGGTGGCCCGGACGTGGCCCCCATCAGCTGGCAAACAGCACAAACTGTACTGCAACAGGCGCAGGCACTGATTGCCAAAACCCCACGTGCCAAAGGCGCCATCGCCAAAGCGACCATCGCCGCCACCCGGGCAACACAACATGCCGAAGTGATCACTGATTTAAGCAATGAAATTGCCGAGGCCCGTTCTCAGGAGGCAGAAGCCATTGCCCTGCGTATGGAACGCTGGCTGTATCGTATCAGTGTGGCGCTACAGCATGATGATATTCGCCACCAAACTCTGTCTGATCAGGCGAGCGAATACGCCGCTGCCATCAAGGCGTTAAGCCATCAATAAGCCTTAACGGGTCGGGGCTGGGGCATGACAAAATCAGTCAACCCAGCCCGATTACGATTGGTCAAAAAGTAGCAATCCCTCCCTTATAAGCCGTATAATACGGCGCTTTTTTCAGCACCATTCAAGATTGTAAGCCAGCTGAAACCAGCAAGACCGACATTAGCAAATCATGAGCACACGAATGACAGAAAAAGCAAAAAAGCTGTTTATCAAAACCCACGGTTGCCAGATGAATGAATACGACTCTGCGCGTATGGCCGATATGCTGGGTGAAAGCCACAAAATGGAACTGACGGATAACCCGGAAGAAGCCGATGTGATTCTGTTAAACACCTGCTCAATTCGTGAAAAGGCCCAGGAAAAAGTATTCCATGAATTAGGTCGCTGGCGTCCGCTGAAAAACGCCAACCCGGATCTGAAAATTGGCGTTGGTGGTTGTGTTGCTTCTCAGGAAGGTGACGCCATCATGAAGCGTGCACCGTTTGTCGATATGGTGTTTGGCCCACAAACCCTGCACCGTGTGCCTGAGATGGTCGACAAGGCCAGCAATGCAATCAAAATTGTTGATGTCACCTTCCCGGAAATTGAGAAGTTTGACCACCTGCCACAACCCAAAGTGGAAGGTTGCTCTGCGTTTGTATCCATTATGGAGGGCTGCTCAAAGTACTGTACCTTCTGCGTGGTTCCTTATACCCGGGGTGAAGAAGTCAGCCGTCCATTGGCCGATGTACTGGTTGAAGTCCAGTCTCTGGCCGACCAGGGTGTACGTGAAGTAAACCTGTTAGGGCAAAACGTAAACGCTTATCGCGGTGATACCGCAGACGGTGATATTGCCGACCTGGCTGAACTGATTACTCAGGTAGCGGATATTGACGGCATCGACCGTATTCGTTTCACCACCTCACACCCACTGGAATTCAGCAACAGTCTGATTGATGTGTATGCTGAAGTCCCTGAGCTGGTCAGCCATATTCACCTGCCGGTACAAAGTGGCTCAAACCGCATTCTGGCTGCCATGAAACGCGGCCATGAAATTGATATCTACATCGACAAAATCCAGCGTTTACGTGCTCTGCGCCCGGATATTTCGATTTCTTCTGACTTTATTGTTGGCTTCCCAGGTGAAACGCTGGAAGACTTCGAAGACACCATGAAACTGATTGAACAGATTGGTTTCGATACCTCATTCAGTTTTGTCTACAGCGCCCGCCCGGGGACTCCGGCATCGGACCTGGAAGATGACACACCGGAATCACTGAAAAAAGAACGTCTACGGATTCTGCAAGCCCGTATTGTTCAGCATGCCCAACAAATCAGCCGTCGTATGGTCGGCAAAGAAGAAACCATTCTGGTTACCGGCGTATCAAAGAAAGACCCGGGCGAACTGCAGGGCCGTACCGAAAACAACCGCGTAGTGAACTTCCGTCATCACGATCACGACCTGATTGGCAAATTCGTCAAAGTCAGCATTGAAGACGCTTACCCGAACAGCTTGCGTGGCATTGTGATTAACCCGGAGCTGGCATATTAATGGCAACTGAAACGCACGAACCGGTTAATGAGTCCAATGAGACCGCCACGGCGACTAAAAATGTGCACAGCACCCGCTTTACCTTAGAACCGGATGATGCCCTGCGCTTAGCCAATTTGTGCGGCAACCTGGACAGTCATATTCGCCAGATTGCCGATCATTTCCAGCTGACCATCTATAACCGTGGTGCTCAGTTTAAGCTGGAAGGCAGCCCCAAAGCCTCTAAACGTGCGGCGCATCTGATTCAACGTCTGTACAAAGAGACCCATAACGGCACCGATATCACACCGGATCTGATTCATTTATTTCTGCAGGAAGACGCCGCCGAAGCGGCCTACGCTCAGGTTAAGAAAGGCCAGCAATCTGGTGTGATTAAAACGCCGCAAGCCTTGATCAAACCACGCGGCCCTCACCAGCTGGAATATCTGGAACGAGTCCGCCAATACGATATCAACTTTGGTATCGGCCCGGCAGGTACCGGTAAAACCTTCCTGGCGGTTGCCGCTGCGGTTGAATCACTGATGCGTGACGAAGTGAAACGCATCCTGCTGGTACGCCCGGCGGTGGAAGCCGGTGAAAAACTGGGCTTTTTACCCGGTGATCTGGCGCAGAAGATTGATCCGTATTTGCGCCCGCTTTACGACGCCCTGTATGAAATGCTCGGCTTTGAGCAGGTCAGTAAACTGATGGAGCGCAACGTGATTGAAGTGGCTCCTCTGGCCTATATGCGTGGTCGTACTCTGAGCCATTCGTTTGTGATTCTGGATGAAAGCCAGAACACCACCAAAGAGCAGATGAAGATGTTTCTGACCCGGGTGGGTTTTGGCTCCAAAGCGGTGATCACCGGTGACGTGACTCAGGTGGATTTGCCCCGTGGCGTCTATTCCGGTCTGAAACACGGTTTAAGTGTGCTCGATGGCGTTGATGGCATTGGTGTGACCCGCTTTAACAATCAGGACGTGGTGCGTCACCCATTGGTTCAGAAAATCGTCGATGCTTACGACAAGCATGACGAACTGGAAAAGCAGGAAGAGCGTGAACGTCGTCAACAACGCAGAAACGAGCAGGCCGATGACTGATTCCAGCATGTCTGAGAGTGAAATGGATCTGTTTGTGGATGTGCAGATTGCCGATGACATCATCGACCATCCTGCTCTGCCGGATGAAGCATCTCTGACTCAATGGGCCAGTGCTGCATTAGACGGCCGCTGCCGTTTTGACGAACCGGAACTGACCATTCGCCTGGTGGATAACCCGGAAAGCCAGCAGCTCAACCATGAGTATCGCGGCAAAAACAAACCGACCAATGTGTTGTCGTTTCCGTTTGAAGCACCGCCGGAAGTGCCGATTCCCCTACTGGGTGACCTGATCATTGCCGTTCCCGTGGTGGAGCAGGAAGCGCAGGAACAACACAAAACCAGCCGGGCACACTGGGCACATATGGTGGTTCATGGCTGCTTGCATTTATTGGGTTACGACCATATAAAGGACGATGAAGCCGAAATAATGGAGAATCTGGAGCGCCAGATTCTCGCTGAGCTGGGATTCGACGACCCATATTCTGAGGATCATGGTATCCCTAACACCGAGTCATAAACATCTATGAGCGAAGACCGATCGAGCAGCCAGCAGAAAAGCTGGCTGGAAAAACTCACCGATTTATTCTCTGACGACCCCCAAAGTCGTCAGGACATTAAAGACATTGTTCGCGAAGCTGCTCAACGCAGCATTGTCGATAACGAAACATTAGCGATTCTGGAAGGTGCCCTGCAGGTTTCTGAAATGCAGGTGCGCGATATTATGATCCCGCGTTCGCAGATGATTTCCATCAACCTGAACGACTCCCTGAAAGATTATTTACCACGGATTATCGAATCCGCACACTCGCGTTTTCCGGTGATGGGCGACGACCAGGATGAAGTTCTGGGAATTTTACTCGCCAAAGACCTGCTGCCATTAATTCTTAATGAAAACCGTGAAGACTTCCGCCTGAAGGAAGTGTTGAGACCAACGACCTTTGTTCCGGAGAGCAAACGTCTGAATGTCTTGCTGCAGGAGTTTCGTGCCACCCGCAACCATATGGCGATTGTGGTGGACGAATTTGGCGGCGTTGCCGGTTTAGTCACCATTGAAGACGTACTGGAACAGATCGTTGGTGAAATCGAAGACGAGCATGACTTCGACGAAGACGACAGCATGATTAAAGAAGTTGAAGAAGGCATTACCATGGTGAAAGCCCTGACTTCGATCGACGACTTTAATGAGCACTTCAACACTCGTTTTGCCGATCAGGATTTCGATACCATTGGTGGCATTGTGGTGCATCACTTCGGTCGTGTGCCGGAGTGTGATGAACACATCCTGATTGATCAATGGAAGTTTAAAGTGGTGAATGGCACCAGCCGTCAGATTAATCTGTTGGAAGTAACGCCTGTTACAGAATCCTGAACAGATTAGCGAATTGCCACACGACGGAATAATAAATAACGAAGGCAGTGTTCGTCACTGCCTTCACACTCTCATTCTCTAACTCAGGGTTGCGCTGATGATGTCGCAGTTACGCAGCTATTTCTCTTCAGTTCCAACGTCTCGGCCATGGGTTTCAGCCCTGATATTATGGCTTGCCGGTGCGCTTTTTCCGCTGGCATTAGCCCCCTTGTTCTGGTGGCCGGTTGGCCTGCTCAGTATTGCGGTATTTGTTTATGCCGTCTGGCATAGTGAAACAACCCGGCAAGCATTCTGGCGAACCTGGTGGTTCAGTTTTGGTAAGTTCTCGACTGGTATATCGTGGATCTACGTCAGCATGCACGATCATGGTGGTACCCCAGCGCTGCTGGCGGTTCTGCTGATTGGGCTGTTTGCCGGATTTATTGCCACCTTTCCGGCCTTCTGGTTTGCCCTGCGACAGAAATATTTCGCTCGCCATCTGGCGTGGCTCACCATCCCGGTATTCTGGTTTTTACACGAATGGTTCCGCAGTTGGTTTATGACAGGCTTTCCCTGGTTATTTGCCGGTGACGCTCACCTCTTCAGTTGGTTATCCGGCTGGGCTCCGATTATTGGCAGCTATGGATTATCGGTTCTGGCAGTACTCAGTCTGACAACCCTGTATCAAAGCTGGCAGAAACGCCAGCCGCTCTATCTGCTGGTATTACTGTTATGGCCGGCTGGCTGGCTGCTGCAGGATGTTGAATGGACTGAAAAATCCGGCGAGCTCACTGTTGCAGCGGTACAGGGCAATGTGGATCAGGATAAAAAATGGCTGCGGGAAATGGTCAGCCCAACCATTAACGATTACTACAACCAAACTCGCGAACACTGGAATGCTGATTTAATTTTATGGCCGGAAACCGCCGTGACCTTATTTCTTGATCAGTTCCAGCCTTATTTTGATGTCTTTGCCCGGGAAGCTGAACAACAACACAGCACTCTGATTACCGGTATTCCTTATCGTCACCCACAAGGCACTCCACAGGCCGGTGAGTTTCATAACAGCATCGTGGCACGCGGCTATGGTGAAGGTATTTATCATAAACAACAGCTGGTTCCTTTTGGTGAGTTCGTACCGTTACAAGAATTTATTCGTGGGTTAATTCCGTTTTTTGATCTGGAAATGTCGAGCTTTCTGCATGGTGAAGCTGATCAGACGTTAATCAAGGTTGGCAAATATCACTCTGAAGAACACGAGCAACTGTTTTTAGTCGCTCCTTATATTTGTTATGAAATTGCCTACCCACAACTGGTCAGCCATATGGCTAAAGAAGCGGATATGTTGATCACCGTCAGTAACGACGCCTGGTTTGGCGACTCTTTAGGGCCAAAACAACATATGGCTCTGGCACAAATGCGCTCACTGGAAACCCAGCGCTATTTATTACGGGCGACCAATACCGGTATTACCGCGCTGGTGAACCACAAGGGAGAAATTGTCGACAAGCTGCCGGTTAAACAACAAGCAACCTTAACCGGCGTGGCAGAAATGCGTCAGGGCCAAACTCCCTATATGCAACTGGGATTGTGGCCGCTGTTTATTTTCAGTGGATTGGTTTTACTAATGGCACGCGTTCTGGTGGTGCGTCAGGGCCAGCCAGAACCTGCTGCCAACTTCTGATATTGCGATCATTCTTTAACGGCGAACTGGATAATCTCGGGTTCGCTGAAATGCTGCGCAGATGCTCGTATAACGGTTGTGTCAGCTGCTCAATATAGGCCAGATATTCAGCGATCAGAACATCAATGTTCTCTTCCATCTTGCGCGCTTTCATCAACATCCCTACCTGAAATGACAGATGTTTTTTCACCGTGATCAACTCGAACAGTTTTTCAGTCAGTAATAAACGAATACGGCGGGAACTGTTCGCGGAAGCCTGTAACACCAGATTACCGGTAGCGGCCATCAGAGCATCAATATAAGCAACATCCATTTGTGCCAGCGTTTTCAGATCTTCCCCCTGCTCCAGAGCCTGATACATATCCTGAATCATGGTCAGCAGGCGGTTGTCATTTTCAATTGTGGTCTCACCGGATCTGGCGGCGGCCAGACGCTTCTCCAGCGCCAGCTTAATCGCTGTTGGAATAGCCCGGTTAAATAACTCAAGCCCTGATAATAAGAAATCTCCGCCTAATTCCAGCTCCGGAATCCGATAAAGGTTATCCATAAAGTCCAGCCCCATATCACGATTCATATCGCAGATACGAATACCGGAACCCTGCACACTGTGTACGGCATTCATCCGCCCCAGTGTTCTCAGTGCCATCCGTAGAGAAGTTCGATCAACAGAAAGTAATTCAGCCAGTTGCCTTTCTGGTGGTAACTTATCACCGGCTTTTAGCTCGCCGGTAAAGATCAGGGCAATAAACAGATCAGCAATCTGATCTGGAAGTGTTTTTGCCATTGTCATTATTCTTTATAAGTGAGATGTATTTTTTATTATTACTTAGAGCCCGTTATCAGACCCTGACTGAGTGTCACTAAATTACCCTATGAAAGCAAGCGACTGATACAATTGTGGCTTATTAATCAACCCTTCATCTCAGCGAACGGATCGGATTGTTCATGGCTAAATTATTATTTCGTTTAAACGGTGTATCGGAGGAAGAAGCCGACCAGATTCGTGAGCTGCTGGAACAGCATGATGTGGATTTTTATGAAACTCACGCAGGCCGCTGGGGTATTTCGTTAGCGGCTATCTGGTTAAGAAATAACGAAGAATTCGACGAGGTGCGTCAGCTTATTCTGGAGAGTCAGCAACAGCGCCAGATTACATTACGCGCAGAATTTGAAGAAAAACTGCGCAACGGTGATATTCAGCCCTGGCCACAACGATTACTACAAAGACCTACCGACTTTATCGCGGTTGCCTTGGGTATCGGATTTATTATTGCCCTGATGCTATGGCCATTTCTGACGATATTTGAATAACCAGCGCAACAAGCCAGAAAGCTCAATCAAAGGTCTTAACTCAGACGCTGTATAATGGCATCGAGGATTGGTTGATTAGCGGCCGGAAACTGAAAATCAGCCAACTGATGGGCTTTCACCCAGCGTACTTCCTGCCCCTCTGCGCCGTGGGCTAACAAGGCATCGTTCACACCCACTTCAACCCAGTACACATCGAGAAAGACTTTTTTATCCGGGTATTCAAACGGAATCTGCATCAGCTCCGCCATATTATTTTCTGCGGTTGGTAACGCGACTTCTTCATCGAGCTCCCTTACCAACGCTGCTGTAACCGTTTCACCGGATTCAACCTTTCCGCCTGGAAACTCCCACAAGCCACCCTGATGTTTATCATCTGGGCGTTTGGCAATTAATACTTCGGCGTCATTAACAACAGCCACAGCGACTGCAACATGGACTTCTTTCATAATCCGATTGTTCAATTACAGAGCATTAAAACACAGTTATTTTTAGCCGCCGGATCGGACAGCACATCCATGTGCTGACGATCCTACCGAAACATCCTGTTTCTGCTTTTAAAAATAACTCTGTTTCAATACTTAGTTAATTTCGATCCGACACTGTTACTATCGGCATGGGTCTAAATAAAGGCAATCAGCGGGTTAATTGGGATACTTTTCTAAAACAGCAACAGGATGTTGCGTGCCCATCACCAGA
The DNA here is from genome assembly GCF_965226395.1 of Bacterioplanoides sp. Taxonomy (GTDB): domain Bacteria; phylum Pseudomonadota; class Gammaproteobacteria; order Pseudomonadales; family Oceanobacteraceae; genus Bacterioplanoides. The sequence goes on from NZ_OZ245358.1 coordinate 685,704, forward strand.
GCCATGGATGGCGATTGTGATGGGTGTGGAAGAAAAGCTATCCCGATTAGCCAGACATATTATTAATTAAGAACGATAATCCGCATTAATAGAAACATATTCATGCGACAAATCCGTTGTCCACAAAGTTTCCTGAATATCGCCACGCCCTAACTGAATACGGATCGCAAATTCGCTTTGTGCAAAAACAGCCGCACCGGCTTCCTCAGTATAAGAAGCACAACGACCACCGTTCTCAACAATTTGTACATCATCCAGATAAATCTGTACTTTTTCGAGGTCGAAATTTTCAACGCCACTACGACCAACCGCTGCCAGAATACGGCCCCAGTTTGCATCCGAAGCAAACAATGCGGTTTTTACCAGTGGGGAGTGTGCAACGGTATAGGCTACATCCAATGCTTCTTTCTGGCTCGCAGCGGATGACACATCCACGGTGACAAATTTAGTTGCTCCTTCACCATCCCGAACAATAGCCTGCGCCAGTTTCTGAAACGCGTCTTTTAATACAGCAAATAATTTTTGTCCTGCTTCACTAGTGGCATCGGTAATTTCCAAGCCGGATTGGCCCGTCGCAATTAATAAACAGGAATCATTCGTTGAGGTATCGCCATCAATAGTAATACGATTAAACGAAGCATCTGCCAATTGTTTACACCAACTCTGCAAAACTGACTTTTCAACCGCAGCATCGGTAGCAATAAAGCCCAGCATGGTCGCCATATTCGGCATAATCATACCAGCGCCTTTAGAGATACCCGTTACGGTTGTGTTAATACTTTCAATCTCAGTCTGAGTGCTGAAACCTTTAGGCAGCGTATCGGTTGTCATAATACCGGACGCAGCACGCGCCCAGTTATCCAGATTTAAATCTGCAAACGCCGCTGGTACACCACGTTTGAAAGCAGTCATATCCAGCGGTTCACCAATCACACCCGTTGAGAATGGTAAGACTTCAGCAGGTGAACAACCGGTGGTGCCGGCAACCAGTTCACAGCTACTCACTGCATTCTGATAACCTTCAGGACCGGTACCGGCATTGGCATTGCCGGTATTAATTAATAAATAACGCGGCTCAGTTAATTCCAGGTGTTTTTTGCAAATTGTGACGGGGGCAGCACAAAAAGCATTCTGAGTAAAAACACCCGCGGTACGGCTGCCTTCCGCTAATTCAAACAACACCATATCGTCACGATTAGGATAACGAACACCCGCCTGAGTAATGCCCATTTTAATGCCATCAACGGCACAGAAATCTTTAAATACTTCGAAATTAACAGCCATTTTTATCTCTTCTTTTCGATGCGTTTTTTCGTTAACGCAAAGAATAGCGGTATTGATGTTTTTCGTAGCAGCAACATGGATGTTGCGTTAGCTCAGCAGCGACAGGGATGTTGCGTTAGCTCAGCAGCGACAGGGATGTCGCTTCTGAGCGGCGAGAGAAAAATATCAATAGCGATATTCTTGTTTGTCTATATTAAAAACAAATATGCAGCCAATCGGCTGCATATTTTCAAACACTGTTTGCATTAGAGTCTGTTAACAGACTCAGGAGCCTTAATTCAGCTTGCCGTGGCAGTGTTTGTATTTTTTGCCCGAACCACACGGGCATAAATCATTACGCCCTACCTTTTGTCCATCACGAACAAATGGTTGAGCAGCTTCATCCTCAGCACTTTCCTGAGGCTTTTCACCAGTAATAGCTGAAGCGGCTTCGTCATGCTGATAATTTGCTTGCTGAGCTTGCGCTTCAGCCTGGGCACGACGCTGCTCTTCCATTTCACGGACTTCCTCTTCTTCACGCACTTTCACATGTGACAGAATACGGATCGTTTCGTGTTTAATATTTTTCAGCAATTCCTGGAACAGAGTGAAAGATTCACGCTTATATTCCTGCTTCGGATTCTTCTGACCATAGCCACGCAGGTGAATCCCCTGACGCAGGTGATCCATCGTTGCCAGATGCTCTTTCCACAGGTTATCAAGAATTTGCAGCATCACCTGCTTCTCGAACATACGAATCGGGCCAGCCCCCACTACCGCTTCTTTATCTTCGTACGCTTTCTGGATGCTTTCCAGAATACGTTCACGCAGCGGCTCTTCGTACAATTTATCGTCGTTGTCCAGCCACTGCTGTATCGGCAGCTCAATATCAAATTCAGCCTTCAGGTGTGCTTCCAGGCCTGCAATATCCCACTGTTCAGACAAACTTTGTGGAGGGATATAACCATCAATTGCATCCGCCACCACATCCTGGCGAATATTGGCAATAACACCGGAAATGTCTTCCATTTCCATCAGGTCATTACGCTGCTCGTAAATCACACGACGCTGGTCGTTGGCCACATCATCGTATTCCAGCAGCTGCTTACGAATATCAAAGTTACGGCCTTCCACTTTACGTTGAGCTTTTTCAACCGCATTGGTAACCATTTTATGCTCGATGGATTCACCATCTTTCATGCCCAACGCCTGCATCATGCCGCGCATACGCTCAGACATAAAAATACGCATCAGGCTGTCTTCCAGCGACAGGAAGAAACGCGTTGAACCCGCATCACCCTGACGACCGGCACGACCCCGTAACTGGTTATCGATCCGGCGCGATTCATGGCGTTCAGTACCAATAATATGCAAGCCACCGGCTTCTAAAATACCGTCATGGCGAACCTGCCACTCAGAGCGGATCTGATCAATCTGCTGTTGCGACGGCTCATTCAGCTCAGCAACTTCAGCCTCCCAGTTACCGCCCAGCATAATATCGGTACCACGACCCGCCATGTTAGTGGCAATAGTTACTGCCCCCGGACGACCGGCCTGAGCAATAATTTCTGCTTCTCGGGCATTTTCTTTCGCGTTTAATACGTTATGCGCAACTTTGGCTTTTTGCAGCACCTGAGAAATATATTCAGATGATTCAATCGAAGCCGTGCCCACCAGAACAGGACGCTTCTGAGCAATCACTTCACGGATTTCTTCGACAACCGCATCGTATTTTTCACGCTGGGTGGCATAAATGACATCGTTATAGTCGATACGCTGAATCGGTTTATTGGTTGGAATAACCACCACATCCAGTGCATAAATCTGATGGAATTCAAAGGCTTCGGTATCGGCGGTACCTGTCATGCCGCCCAATTTGTTATACAGGCGGAAGTAATTCTGGAAGGTCGTCGAAGCCAGCGTCTGACTCTCTGCCTGAATCTGAACACCTTCTTTCGCTTCAACAGCCTGATGCAGACCTTCACTCCAGCGACGGCCCGGCATAGTACGACCGGTGTGTTCATCAACGATCACAATCTGACCTTGCTGAACAATATAATCGACGTTTTTCTGATAAACCGCGTGTGCTTTTAAAGCGGCATGTACGTGATGCAGTAAGTTCAGGTTCGTTGCCGCATACAGACTTTCGCCGTCTTTCAAAATGCCGGCTTCAATCAGCAGCTCTTCAACAAACTCATGACCTTCTTCAGTCAGTTCAATCGAGCGTTGCTTTTCATCAACAAAGTAGTGACCCGAAGCCACTGCTTCACTGCCCTCTTCAGCTTCTTCGCCTTTTTCCAGCTTAGGAACCAGCTGATTAATAGCCCGATACATTTCTGAGCTGTCTTCGGCCGGTCCAGAGATAATCAGTGGAGTACGTGCTTCATCAATCAGGATGGAGTCAACTTCATCGACAATGGCAAAGTTCAGGCTGCGTTGTGCTTTATCGCCCAGAGAGAAGGCCATGTTATCGCGCAGATAATCAAAGCCGAATTCATTGTTGGTGCCATAAACAACATCGGCCTGATATTGCTCACGCTTTTCCATTGGGTTCTGACCCGGAACGACAATGCCTACGGTCATACCCAGGAATTCAAATAATGGACGATTCCACTCAGCGTCACGACGCGCAAGGTAATCATTCACCGTCACGACATGAACGCCGTCTCCGGTTAAAGCATTCAGATAACTAGGTAAGGTCGCAACCAGGGTTTTACCTTCACCGGTACGCATTTCAGCAATACGGCCTTCATGCAGCGTGATACCACCAATCATCTGTACATCAAAGTGGCGCATTTCCATCACACGCACACTGGCTTCACGACAGACAGCAAAGGCTTCTGGCAATAACTTATCCAGCGCCTCACCGGCTTCGATACGTTGTTTGAATTCTGCAGTCTTGGCTTTTAATTCGTCATCTGAAAGTGCCTTCAGGCCTTCTTCCAGAGCATTAATCTGGGCAACAATTTTACCCATACGTTTAAGTTCACGGCTGTTTTTGCTGCCGAAGATCTTACGAAAAAGATTACCGATCATGGTTTTATGATTATCCGAAACTAAATAAAGCGGCGCTGGGCCTGGCGTTATAACACAATTGTGCTACAGGCTACTTATAACCCAGAATAATGACAAGCGTATTGAGCAGAAGAAATTATCGCGGCTTGCGATGAATATAAGCGGCAGGGTCGACGGTGCGTCCGTTTTTATACACTTCAAAGTGAACATGAGGGCCTGTCGAACGACCGCTGCTGCCCATTAATGCAATGGTATCGCCTTTGCGAACCACATCACCAACGTTCACTTTTAACTCTTTGCAGTGGGCATAACGAGTTTTGTAACCATTGCCATGATTCACTTCGACCAACTGACCATAGCCATAACGCGGCCCAGACCAGGTGACAACTCCCGAAGCAACTGAAACGATATCAGCGCCCATTTTACCGGCGAAGTCGACACCCGCATGCCAGGCTAAACGACCGGTGAATGGATCGGTACGCTTACCATAGCGCGAGGACATCCAACCCTTGGTAATCGGACGACCAGCGACAAAGGTATCAGAACTCAGCTTGTTCGCTGACATCAGATCGTCAAGCACTTCCAGCTGCTGCTCACGGCTGTCGATACGCTCTGACAACTCGTCCAGCACCTGGCTGATTTCTGGAGAATGGTAAGCCTCACCCAGGCCTGCCATCAGATTGGTATTGGTAATATCAGGGCCACCAACGGCCGGCAAAGCGGAAAAGTCGAATTCTTCGGCGTGCAAATCGGAGACATCAACCAAACGCTCACCCAAAGCGTCCAGACGCAGCAGTTTGCTTTGTAATTCTGCCAGCTTAAGCGTCAGGGCTTCTAATTCCTGATCGGTTTGTTTACGAATCTGTTGCAGCTCCTGACGTTGCATATCCAGATCGCGCTCCCAGGCTTTTGCGGCATTCAGATCAAAGATGCCTTCATCAGCCAAACGTTCAGCCAGCCAGTAACCGGAAGCCCCCATCGCAAACGGCAGCGCAAACAGAAAACCAACCATCACCGCTTTAGCTGTATTGCCAAGCGTATAGGTTCTGGATTCTCCGTGACGACGACCAACGATGATAATGTTCATAAGTTTCAGGTTTTCCAACTACACAGACCATCTAACTAGCGGGTCTGCAGCACGATTAAACGGTTTTTCTTTGCTGCAAACACAACAAAGGCCATCTAAGTATGGCCCTTGTATGGGGATTCTCCATGAAAATCCTGTATCAGTTAGTAAATCATATTTTAACCGGCTGCGGCGGGACGCATGTAAGAAATTGGTGCACTTTCTTCAGCAAACTCAACAAATTCCCACGCATCTTCCTGCTGAAGCAGTTCGCGCAGTAACAAATTGTTCAGTCCATGACCGGATTTGTAACCAACGTATTCACCAATCAGGCTGTGACCTAACAGGTATAAATCACCCACGGCATCGAGAATTTTATGTTTTACAAACTCATCGTCGTAGCGCAGACCATCTTCATTCACAACCCGATAGTCATCTACCACGATAGCGTTTTTAACACTACCACCCAGCGCCAGATTTTTAGAACGCATGTATTCAATATCTTTGGTGAAACCAAAGGTACGAGCACGGCTGACTTCTTTAACATAAGAGGTTGAAGAGAAGTCTAGGCTGGCCTTCTGAACGCTTTGCTTCAAAACCGGGTGATCAAAATCGATTTCAAAGCTGACTTTGAAACCTTCATAAGGAACAAAGCTGGCGACTTTATCACCATCACGAACTTCGACTTTACGCTTGATACGGATAAAACGCTTCGGAGCGTCCTGTTCAGCTAAACCGGCAGATTGAATCAGGAATACGAACGGACCAGAGCTGCCGTCCATAATTGGCACTTCCTGAGCACTTAATTCAACAATCGCGTTATCGATGCCTAAACCAGCCATCGCAGATAATAAGTGTTCAACGGTATCCACCTTGGCATGGTCTTTTACCAGCGTGGTGGATAAGGTAGTTTCGCCAACGCTAACCGCATTTGCCGGAATATCAACAACCGGATCCAGATCAACACGGCGAAATACAATACCGCTGTTAACCGGGGCAGGCTTCAGCTTCAGGTAGACTTTCTCTCCTGAATGCAAGCCTACGCCAGTCGCGCGGATTGTATTTTTTAATGTTCGTTGCTGGATCATAGAGACATTCCTGCCAATCTTGGGCGTTTTTTAACCAAATTTTAGATGCCGGGATTATAACAGCAAAATGTAAACCTGCCAGAGCCGGTTTGCATTTTGCTACATAATTGGCTCAATCGGCCTGACGACGCAAAAAGGTAGGGATATCCATAATGCTGTCGTAGTTCAGATCACTGTTAGGATCAGCTTTAGGCACTGCAGAACCTTCGGTCGCTGTAGCGATACCAGAAACCGGACGTTCCTGCACATCAGCCTTAACCGTATTATCAACCACCACTTTGGCCTCAGCTGGCGGTGGTGCTTCCTGTGCTTGAGCCTGGCCCAGACCAGTTGCTACCACGGTGACGCGTAATTCATCCGACATATCCGGATCCATTACCGTACCAACAACAACGGTTGCATTGTCAGAAGCAAAGTCTTCGATCACGCCACCAACTTCGCTGAACTCGCCCAGTGACAGATCAAAACCTGCAGTAACGTTAACCAGAATGCCACGCGCGCCCTGTAAGTCGATATCTTCCAACAGCGGACTGCCAATCGCTTTTTCTGCCGCTTCACGTGCACGGTTTTCACCAGTTGCAACACCGGTCCCCATCATCGCCTGACCCATTTCTGACATCACGGTGCGCACGTCAGCAAAGTCAACGTTGATCATGCCCGGGCGGGTAATCAGATCAGCAATGCCCTGAACAGCGCCCTGCAGAACATTATTGGCTTCTTTAAAGGCATCCAATAACGTAGTGCCGCTACCCATTACCGAAAGCAGTTTTTCGTTCGGAATGGTAATCAGGGAATCGACATTTTCAGCCAGTTGCTTTAAACCCTGATCGGCAATCGTCATCCGTTTGCGACCTTCAAACGGGAACGGCTTAGTAACAACCGCAACGGTCAGAATGCCCATTTCTTTGGCAACTTCAGCAACAACAGGTGCACCACCGGTTCCGGTGCCGCCACCCATACCTGCAGTGATAAATACCATATCGGCACCCTGCAGAGCCTCAGAAATTCGTTCGCGATCTTCCAGTGCCGCCTGTCGGCCAACTTCCGGATTCGCACCAGCACCTAAACCTTTGGTCAGGCCATTACCTAATTGAATAATGGAACGTGAGCCAACGTTACGCAGTGCCTGAGAGTCTGTGTTAGCACAGATAAAGTCGACGCCATCAATGTGGCCATCAACCATATGCTGGACAGCATTACCGCCGCCGCCGCCAACACCGATCACTTTAATCACGGCATTTTGTTGTAAATCATCTGCTAGCTCGAACATATCCCCTTCTCTTTGTTGAGACATCGCTTTATCTCCTTCCGCGCGCGATTAATATTTAATCTTAAAAATTGCCTTTAATCCAATCTTTTATGCGGGAAAATGCCGATTTTTCATCATTTTTCCCTTGATGTCGTAAAGCCCGGTTTTCCTGCTGTTTTACGGCGTGCAATAACAACCCGACTGACGTCGAATAAATCGGATTATTAATCACATCAGACAAGCCAGAAACACTGTGTGGTCGTGCCAGACGAACCGGCATATGGAATATTTCTTCGGCTAATTCCACCACCCCTTCCATCTTCGCGGTACCACCGGTTAAAACGATGCCCGCTGCCACTAAGTCTTCATAACCACTGCGACGCAGTTCTGACTGAATTAAGGTAAATAATTCGTCGTACCGCGGCTCCACGACTTCCGCCAGCGCCTGGCGAGATAAATCACGCGGTGGCCGGTCGCCAACACTAGGAACTTTGATGGTTTCGTCCGCTTTGGCAAGTTGTGTTAAAGCACATGCGTATTTAATTTTAATTTTTTCGGCATGCTGGGTTGGAGTACGTAACGCCATGGCAATGTCATTGGTTACCTGATCACCAGCAATCGGAATAACTGCCGTATGACGAATAGCCCCTTCGGTGAAAATAGCAATATCTGTGGTACCGCCACCAATATCCACCATACACACGCCTAATTCGCGTTCATCATCGGTTAATACCGAATAACTGGAAGCTAATTGTTCCAGTACCAGATCATCCACTTCCAACTCACAACGCTCAATGCAGCGCTCAATATTCTGCGCCGCATTTACTGCACCGGTAACCAAATGCACTTTGGCTTCCAGCCGCACTCCTGACATACCAACCGGTTCACGAATACCTTCCTGAAAATCGACCACATATTCCTGCGGTAATACATGCAAAATGCGCTGATCCTGAGGAATAGCGACCGCCTGCGCTGCATCAATAACCCGCTCAATATCCATATGAGTCACTTCACGGTCACGTACCGCCACAATACCGTGAGAATTCATCGACTGAATATGGCTGCCAGCAATCCCCGCATGTACCGAGTGAATACGACAACCCGCCATTAATTCGGCTTCTTCAACAGCGCGTTTAATTGATTGCACGGTTGAATCAATATTAACCACCACGCCTTTTTTTAAACCATGGCTTGGGCTGGTTCCTAAACCCACGACTTCAATTGCACCGTCTTCGCTGACTTCGCCAACAACAGCAACAATTTTGGAGGTACCGATATCCAGGCCAACGACCATATTTTTCTGTTGTACCTGATTCATGAATCCATCTCCTTAAGAGGGTGCCATTGAATTGCGGCTCCCTTGCCATAACGTAAATCAACTGCGATGACCTGCTCAGCAGGCAGTGTGCTTAATAATCCATCCAGTCGTTTCATTCTTTCTTCAAAATATTGCCGCCCAAATTCAACTTTCCAGGAGTTGGATAATAAAACGGAAATCGAACCAACTTCTGTGACTTCTAATTCAAGCACATTTACCCGGCTCTTTTTTAACATTTGATGCAAACGACGATAATTTCTCATCGCTTCATGAGCATACTGAGAACTACCTCGCATACGTGCCATTTTTTCGCCGCTAACAAAACCAGGTCGCGGCAAAATATCGCCAGCAACGGTTAATATTTCTTCACCGTTCCAGATCGCCATTGGGATATCTTCATGAACATTAATCACAATGGTACCCGGCCAGGATTTTTTAACGCGTTTCACATGAATCAGTGGTAATTCATCAACCTGCTGATACACCTGTTGTAAATCAACCGAAAAAAAACTTTCGCTTTTTAACCAGGTTAATTGTTGAACAATTAAATCGGGCTGCCATAAGCTGAATTGCCCTTCTACTTCAACACTCTGAATTGGCCAGCTCTGATATAACCAACGACCACCCATGACCAAGGACACAAATAACAGCGGGACAATAATCCAGGACACATTAATTTTTGGCCAATGCCATTGTCGCGGTTGTTTTTCGACGACCCGGGTTGCTCCCGTTAATGTGCCTTTTTTCATAATCAGGCCTCAGACATACGCGGCTTAGCGTGTTGCAATAACTGAATAACCAATTCAGCAAACGATAAACCCGTTGCGTTTGCTGCCATCGGTACCAGACTATGATCTGTCATGCCAGGACTGGTGTTCGCTTCCAGCAGCCAGAAATTGCCGCTCTCACCATCCTGCATTACATCAATTCGTCCCCAGCCTTCACAGCCCAATACTTCAAACGCCGTTAATGCCAGCTGTTGTAATTCAGATTCTTTTTCAGCACTTAAACCACACGGCAATAAATACTGGGTGTCGTTTGCCTGATATTTAGCGTCATAATCATAAAATTCATGACTGGTTTTTAATTGAATTGCGGGCAATGCTTCATCACCAACAATAGCAACCGTAAACTCAGCACCAGATACCCATTGCTCGGCCAGCACCATCGCATCGTACTGGCTGGCAAATTCGAAACTTTGTTGTAATTCTTCGGCGCTATGAACACGGCGCATACCAATACTGGAGCCTTCGCGCGCTGGTTTCACAATCGCGTTATGGCCCAGCAACTCGATGGTTGCCTGCCAGTCACATTGATCATTCAGCAACACCGCTTTTGGAGTAGGTAGCCCGGCAGCCTGCCAGATTAATTTGGTACGCCATTTATCCATCGCCAATGCTGATGCCATCACACCACTGCCGGTATAAGGTTTATCCAGCCATTCCAGTACGCCCTGAATGGTGCCATCTTCACCGCCACGGCCGTGCAGAGCAATAAAGGCAATATCAAATTCTGCACCCGTTAGCTGAGCAATGGCATGCCCCTGAATATCAATAGCCGTTACGTCCTGTCCAGCTTGTTTTAATGCCTGAAAAACCGCATTGCCGCTATTCAGTGATACCGGGCGTTCGGCTGAATTACCACCCATTAATACCGCAATTTTTCCTAAACCGGTTGCGCTCATCAGGCTTTCTCCTGCTCAGCTAACCACTGCGGCAACTCATTAGTTAATTGCACTGCCAGTGCACCAATATTACCGGCTCCCTGGGTCAGTAATAAATCACCTGGGCGCAATACATTACACAGTGGTTGTTTCACCGATTCATCCCGCTCGATAAAGACAGGGTCAACCGCACCACGCTGGCGAACCGAACCACAAAGCGAACGTCCATCAGCACCGGCAATGGGTTTTTCTCCAGCCGGATAAACATCCATTAACAATAAAACATCAGCCTGAGATAACACTCGTACAAAGTCTTCGTATAAATCGCGGGTACGGCTGTAACGGTGTGGCTGAAATAACATCACCAGACGGCGATCCGGAAAACCATTACGAATGGCTTCGAGTGTTACTTCTAATTCACGCGGGTGATGCCCATAGTCATCCACCAGCATAACGTTGCCGTCCTCCAGAGGGAATTCACCACATACCTGAAAGCGACGGCCCACCCCTTCAAATTTTTCTAATGCCGTCTGAATGGCGTCGTCAGCAACCCCTTCATCATCGGCTACGGCAATCGCCGCCAATGCATTCAGGACATTATGTTTGCCCGGCATACGCACACGAATATCCAGATCCGCTTTATCTCCCGGACGCTGCACGGTAAATCGGGTGAACATACCATCCTGAGTTAAATCAACCGCGCGGTAATCGGCATCATCGGCAAAGCCATAGGTCACAAACTGGCGACTGACCTGAGGTAAAATAGAACGCACGTTATCGTCATCAATACAGAGAACAGCCAGACCATAAAATGGCAGGTTATGCAGAAATTCAACAAAGGTATTTTTTAATTTTTCAAAATCACCGTCATAGGTCGACATATGATCAGCATCGATATTGGTAACGATCGACACCATCGGTTGTAAATGCAAAAAACTGGCATCACTTTCGTCCGCTTCTGCCACCAGATAACGACTGCCACCCAAACGAGCATTGGTACCAGCACTGTTTAATTTACCACCAATGACAAAGGTTGGATCAAAATTCCCTTCCGCCAGAATGGATGTCACTAAGCTGGTCGTGGTTGTTTTTCCGTGAGTACCTGCAACAGCAATACCATGGCGGAAGCGCATTAATTCAGCCAGCATTTCAGCACGACGAACAATCGGCACACGACGTTCTATGGCTGCTTTAATTTCCGGGTTATTTTCATCAATCGCAGTTGATACAACCAGTACATCAGCCTGTTCAACATTTTCACTGTCGTGGCCAATAAATATTTTAGCGCCCATGCCTTCGAGTCTTTCGGTGGCTACACTGTTACGTAAATCCGAACCCGAAACCTGATAGCCCTGATTTAATAACACCTCAGCAATGCCACACATACCAACGCCACCAATACCCACAAAGTGGATACCACGAATCCGGCGCATTTCCGGAATTAAATGGGTCAGTGTATTTGTTTTAAGACTCACGTTTTAATCTCTCAATATACTTTCAATACAGCCAGCTACCTGAGCGGTCGCATCGGGCATCGCTAACTGACGGGCCGTGTCGGCCATCTTCTGTAAAGCTGTTTTATCCGCCTGATATTCCAGCCACTGCTGTGCCAGCCATTGCGGCGTTAAATCCTGTTGCTGACGAATAATTCCAGCCTGACGCTGGGTTAAAAACCCGGCATTTGCAGTTTGATGATCATCCACGGCAAATGGAAAAGGAACAAAAATAGCCGCTTTACCCGCTGCTGCAATTTCAGACACGGTTAATGCCCCGGAGCGGCATACCACCAGGTCAGCCCATTCATAAGCCGCCGCCATGTCATCAATAAAAGCGGTGACTTTTGCTTTAATCCCGGCTTGCTGATATTCCTGCTGCAAAGCTTCGATATTACGCTTACCAGCCTGATGCCATAATTCCGGACGCTGATGCTCCGGCAAGCTTTGCATCGCTTCAAGCACGGCGGTATTCAACGCGACTGCACCCAAGCTACCGCCAACAACCAGCACCTTTAATCGTTCAGAATCTGAAGAAATTTGATTACCAATGGCAAAAACATCTTCACGAACCGGATTACCGGTTACTAATGCATTGTCCAGTGCTCCCGGAAATGCCTGCAAGCTCTGATCAGAAATTTTATGCAGTAATTTATTGGTCATACCGGCATAGGCATTCTGCTCATGGATCAGCAATGGAACGCCTGATAATTTAGCCGCAACACCACCCGGGCCAGTGGCATAGCCTCCCATCCCCAATACCGCAACGGGCTTAACCTGCTTAATAATTTTTCGCGCCTGCCAAACTGCTTTGGCAATCAATAAAGGGGCTTTGATTAAACCCAGCTTTCCTTTACCGCGTAAGCCTGCAATCGCAATGCAATGCAATGGGTAACCTGCAGCAGGCACCAGATCTTTTTCAATACCATTGGCGGTTCCCAGCCAATGAATATCATAGCCACGACTGGCCATTTCTTTAGCGACGGCTAATGCTGGAAAGACATGCCCTCCGGTTCCACCGGCCATAAAAAGAACGGCTTTAGTCATCATTCCGCTCCTTTTTAATCTTTTGCGAAGATTTTTCTTTACCGCTGCGTTTTTTTCCGGCCACCGGCTTTTCTTCTTCAACCACTAGCGATGGGTTATCAATTTCATGTGCAACCCGCATAACGATGCCCACCATGGCACAGCAAACCAATAAGCTACTACCACCATAACTATAGAATGGCAGCGTTAGTCCTTTGGTTGGTAACAAACCAATATTTACACCCAGATTAATAATGATCTGCAGCGCTAATAAAGCACCGATTCCAATAGCAACATAAGCACCATACAACTGCCCTTGTTGCTGTGCCCGCCAGGCGGTATGCCAGATAAAGCCAATCAGACAGGCCAGCAATGCCAGTGCCAATACACCACCCACTAAACCGGTTTCTTCCGCCCAGATAGCAAAAACAAAATCGGTATGCGCTTCCGGCAAATAAAACAACTTCTGCACACTTTCGCCCAAGCCAACGCCAAACCATTCTCCACGCCCAAAGGCAATTAACGACTGAGTCAACTGATACCCAGTGCCGTACACATGCTCTGGTGACCAGGGGTTTAAATACGCCATTAACCGTTCAACCCGATAGCTCTCTGCGGTTAATGCGATGGCACTTAAAATCAGAGTAATGGTTAACAACAGGAAAAACTGACCAGCTTTTACCCCACCCAGAAACAACTGAACCAGAGCCGCACCCATCAACACCACCACGGCGCCAAAATCCGGTTCCATCAATAATAAAAACACCATGGCGCCCAAAATCAGGAAAGGTTTCAGAAAGCCACTCCAGCTTTGCTGAACTTCATCTTTGCGGCGTACCAGATAGCCGGAAATAAAAAACACCGCACTCAGCTTGGCAATTTCAGAAGCCTGAATTTTAATAAAGCCTAAATTCAGCCAGCGTTGGCTACCATTTACTTCATGACCAATACCCGGCACAAACACCAGAATTAAACCCATAAATGCTATTAGCAATAACAATGGCTCTACCTGACTCCACCAACGTAGTGGAATCTGGCTGACAACAAACAATGCGCTGATACCTAATAACAGATACACCACATGGCGAATGGCAAAATAGTGTTCATTGCCGGTGTAATATTCAGCAATACCGGTCGAAGCCGATGCCACCATCAACCAACCCAGGCACATCAGTGCCAGCCAGGGGAAAAACAACCGGTTTTTGCTTTGCCAGTTTAAGCGTTCGATAAACTGTTTAAGGGACGTCGTTTTTAAGGATGCGATCAGCTCAGTCATGATTCATCTCTCGCTCATCATTTACCGTCCCAGCGCTTAACTTGTCACTGGCCTGCTCATTCGCAGCCATAACCAATTGACGGAAATATTCACCGCGTACGGCATAATTGCGGAACTGATCAAAGCTGGCACACGCCGGTGACAATAAAATCAGATCTCCCGCTTCGGCATTCTGAAGCGCGGTTGCAAAAGCCTGGTCCATGGAATCAAAAATATGACTTTTACATAACGCTTTGCCGTCTTGCATAAAGTCTTGTTGAATGTTTTTAGCATCACGTCCATATAACAATACTTCGGCAACGTACTGCTGGCAGGGTTGCACTAATTCATCAAAGGACTGGCCTTTATCAACGCCACCAGCCAACAACCAGATTTTACCTTTGGCGCCGGTACCCAAACCATTCACCGCTGCCAGCGTCGAACCCACATTAGTGCCTTTGGAATCGTTATAACAATCCACGCCATTAAGATTAGCAACCCACTGGCAACGATGAGCCAGACCCGGAAACTCACGAATAGCAGGTAATGATTGTTCCAGCTGAATACCCAGCGTTTCACATACGGCATCAACCAGCGCCAGCGCTGCCAATACATTGGCTAAATTGTGTCGGCCTTTGATTTTAATATCATCTGCTGACAACAAGCGTTGCTGCTCACGGTATAAATAATCGATGCCATCGTGATTTTTTAGATAAAAACGCGATGATCCATCACTATTCAGTGAAAAGGCGATGTTGCAGTTTGTATTATCCGGCAGTGTTGCCTGATCATCACTATTTACAACAACACGTTTTGCTCCCTGAAAGATACGTTGTTTAGCGGCCAGGTAATCACTCATACCCTGATAGCGATCCATATGATCTTCGCTCAGGTTCAGAATGGTCACTGCTTCAGCATTCAGATTCGTGGTGGTTTCTAACTGGAAACTGGACAGTTCCAGTACATAAATATCGGCTTCATCGTTATCGGTTAAATCCAATGCAGGCAAACCGATATTGCCGCCAACCCGAGCCTTCAGCCCACACTGATTCAGCATATCGCCAACCAATGAGGTGACGGTGCTTTTACCGTTTGAACCGGTAATAGCAATAACGGGTTTATTCACATGCTCCTTGAATAACTGAATATCACCGGAAATCGCGACCCCCGCTTCAATTGCCTGCTGAATAGCAGGCTCAGCTAAGGCAACGCCGGGGCTGACAATCAGCTCATCATAAGAGACTAATAATTCACCATTCAGGTTACCGCAATAAATACGGCTCTGAGGAAATTCCTGCTGAATATCAGCCAGACCTGGTGGCGTTTCACGGCTGTCGCATAAATCAAATGACCACCCCTGACGCTGAGCAAAACGTGCACACGACAACCCGGACAGTCCCAGTC
Source organism: Bacterioplanoides sp. (assembly GCF_965226395.1). Classification (GTDB taxonomy): domain Bacteria; phylum Pseudomonadota; class Gammaproteobacteria; order Pseudomonadales; family Oceanobacteraceae; genus Bacterioplanoides. The sequence continues at coordinate 701,544 of NZ_OZ245358.1, forward strand.
CGATAATCATGCGCTTGGTGTTCGCAGCGTTTGTTGTTTCAGTGGTTGTCATTTGAGTCGTCATTTAAATGCCCCCGTTATCCATTAACGGATTTTTAACGTTGCCAGACCAATCAGCACCAGAATAATGGTGACGATCCAGAAGCGTACAATGACTCGCGGCTCCGGCCAGCCTTTTAATTCATAGTGGTGATGCAGTGGTGCCATACGGAAAATACGTTTTCCGGTCATTTTGAAAGACGCTACCTGCAAAATCACCGATACGGTTTCAGCAACAAAAATACCACCCATAATAAACAGGATAATTTCCTGGCGAATAATCACGGCGACCGCACCCAGCGCCGCACCTAATGCCAGAGAACCTACATCGCCCATAAATACCTGAGCCGGGTAGGTGTTAAACCATAAGAAGCCAATGCCAGCTCCAACCATGGCCGCACAAAAAACCACCAATTCACCGGCACCGGCGATATAAGGAATATGCAGGTAATCGGCAAAATTCACGTTACCGGCCAGATAAGCACATACCCCCAATGCCGCAGCCACCATCACCGTTGGCATAATGGCTAAGCCATCTAAGCCGTCGGTTAAATTCACCGCATTACTGGAACCCACAATCACAAAGTAAGTTAATACCACAAACATCAGGCCCAGCTGTGGCATCACATCTTTAAAGAAAGGCACGACAAGCTGAGTTTCTTGTGGGCTTTGCGCGGAATAAAATAAATACGCAGCAGCTACCAGAGCAAATAGCGATTGCCAGAAATATTTCCAGCGCCCAGGCAAGCCACGAGAGTTTTTCTCGACCACTTTGCGATAATCATCAACCCAGCCGATGGCACCAAAAAATAACGTGACCAACATTACTACCCAAACAAAGCGGTTTTCCAGATCACCCCATAACAAAGTGCTCACGGCAATCGATAATAAAATCAGCACACCACCCATAGTCGGTGTACCAGCTTTACTTAAATGCGATTTTGGCCCTACTTCACGAATCGCCTGACCAATCTGGTATTCACGTAATTTACGAATCACCACCGGCCCCAACAACATCGATACAATTAAGGCGGTAATTACCGACAAAATTGCTCTCAGTGTCAGATAGTTCACCACACCAAAACCCGTGTGGAATTGTGCTAACCAGTCTCCCAGCCATAGCAACATATCAGTTTTCCTCTTCCCCAATACACAGCGCTTTAACGACTTGGTCCATACCAGCGCTACGCGACCCTTTAATCAACAACACATCGGTTGTCTGGGTCTGTTGTTGTAAATAAGTTATCAGCTCATCACGGCTGCTAAACCAGATTCCGCTGGCTTTCTTTTCATCCTGATTGATTTCGTCTTGACTGCAGTTAAACCGGGCAACGGTTTGTTTATTGTAATCACCGGTTGCTATCAGTTTTTTAATTCCCTGCTGTTGTGCATAAGCCCCGACAGCAGCGTGAATATTTTCGGCATCGTCGCCAAGTTCTGCCATATCACCCAGCACCAGCCAGCTGTTATCAGCTTCGGCCAGCACATCAATCGCAGCATAAACAGATGCCGGACTGGCGTTGTAGCTGTCATCCAGAATACGCTGTCCCTGGCGACCGTCGCACCAACGCAAACGACCGGAAAAGGCTTCAGCACTTTCAAGGCCTGCAATAATTTTTTCCAATGGCATTTCAATGGCAATCGCAGCAGCCACAACGGCCAGAGCATTACGCACGTTATGCTCACCTAATAACGGCAAACGCACAGAATGAGACTCACCTTGCAAACACAGATTGAATTCACTGCCATTTAAACCAGTGCGCACGTTTTCAGCACGCACATCTGCCTCTGCAGCAAAGCCAAAGGTCAGAATATTCAACCCACGTTGTTGTGCTCGTTGATGCCAGTCGGAGAAATACACATCATCACGATTCAGAATCGCGCAGCCACCCGACTGAATAAAATCAATCAATTCACCTTTGGTTTTTACAATGCCTTCCAGGCTGCCAAAACCATCTAAGTGCGCAGCACTGGCATTAGTAATAATGCCAACCTGAGGTAAAACAAATTGTGCGGTGTAACCAATTTCTTTTAGGCCGCTGGCACCCAGCTCAATCATGGCTGCCTGATGCTGCGGCTGAAGCGCCAGCAATGTCAGTGGTGCGCCAATATGATTATTCAGGTTGCCCTGGGTCATCCAGGTAGCAAATTGCTGACTTAACACATTGGCCATTAATTGTTTCACGCTGGTTTTGCCAGCACTGCCAGTCACCGCAATCACTGGGCCGGTAAATTGTTGACGCTGGTATTGAGCAATTTGCCCCAGTGCCAATAAACACTCAGGCACTTTAACTAAGGGTAAGTCCGGAAAATCGGCACTATCGACCTCTTCATCCACCAGTGCAGCAACTGCACCTGCAGATTGTGCCTGAGTAATAAAATGATGGCCGTTAAAGCGTTCACCTTTTAACGGAATATAAAGATCACCGGGCTGAATAGTACGGGTATCGGTGGAAACACCAGAGATTTCACAATCTGCTCCCTGAACAATACTCCCATTTAACAAAGCCGTTACGTCGGATAAATAGAATGACTTAAGCATATTGACCTCCGGCTTTCTCAAACCCGAGTTTCAATAAAACAGCCTCGTCTGAATAGGGATGTTTTATACCGGCAACTTCCTGATAATTCTCATGGCCCTTGCCTGCAATCACCACCAGCTCTGCAGTTGAATTAACCGCTTCAGTAATGGCTAAAGTTCGGTCATGTTGCTGGTGAAATTGCTCACTGTTCTTTGCTGTTAAAACATCGGCAAAAATCTGCTGTGGGTCTTCTGTACGAGGATTATCATCAGTTAACCAAACCTCGGCTTCTGAACTCACTGCCACGTCAGCCATTAACGAGCGCTTACTGCGATCACGGTCGCCACCACATCCAAATACCAGTGCTTGCTGTGTGGCAACACCTTTAAGTGCCTGCATCACATTAGTTAACGCGTCCGGTGTATGAGCAAAATCCACAACGGCCAACTGCGTAACTGCCGATGGAGTATCGTTATTAACTGCATTAACGACACGGCGGTATAACGCCATACGGCCATCAACGGCATTCAATGTGGCAGCAGCTGCTAATAGCTCGGAAAAATCAAAATCCTGCAGACACAATGCAGTAATCGCAGCAACCGCATTTGCCATATTAAAATCACCAATTAATGGCAGTTTTACCGTGCCCTGTCCCCAGGGAGTTGTTAACTCAGAGGTTAGCCAGCCGGATTCATAATTAGGTTGTGAATAATAAATATCTGAATCGGCACGACGGCCGTAGGAGTAGATTTTTTCAGCTGAGTTTTCTGATTCATTTAATAATCGCTGACCATATTCGTCATCGCTATTAATCAATGCGTATTGCAGCGGATAATCGCGGAACAATTTTGCTTTTGCCGCAAAATAGCTGTCCATATCACCGTGATAATCCAGGTGATCCTGAGTCAGATTGGTCATGATGGCGGTATGAAATGCCAACCCGGTAACCCGGCCTTGCTCTAATCCATGTGACGATACTTCCAGCGCAGCCAAATCTGCCTTCTGTTCTGCCATGGCATACAAAGAACGCTTCACCACGGTAATATCCGGCGTGGTATTACGGGTGGCTTCTAAGTTCGGCCAGACACCATTACCCAAGGTGCCTAATAAACCCGCAGCCTTATTTAACGTAGTGGTTAACTGGGCAATATATTGTGTGACAGAACTTTTGCCATTAGTACCAGTAACCGCAATTAAAGGCATTTGAGCACTTTGTGGATAACGCTGCTCTGACAGCGCAACAATTTGCTGGGCTAATCCCGGTGCCGAGAAAACCGGAACACCACTATCAACTAATTCATAACCAACACATTCAAACGCAATTTCACCGTCAGCCAATACCGCGACAGCACCGTTTTTAACGGCATCCAGAATATGAGCCCGGCCGTCTTGCTGGCTGCCACTACGGGCAATAAAAACATCACCTTCAGCCACATCGCGACTATCGATGCGAATGTGTTTGATCTCCCGATCCCACTCCGGTGGAATATACGGATTCCCCTGGGTTAACTGCGATAATTTCATTGTTGTGATGGTCATGCAGCATCCCTCTTAGCAATCAATTGAGGGGCTGCTTTTTTCTTATTTACCACGATTGTTTTTGTCTTCTGATCATCTGGAGCAACCTGGCGCAAACGCAGTGCCTGCTCCATAATTCTGGAAAAAACCGGGGCGGCTACTTCACCACCGTAATATTCACGTCCCTGAGGCTCGTCGACAACAACGACCAATACCAGCTCTGGATCAGAGACCGGTGCAACCCCGGCAAAAATGGCGGTGTATTGAGAATCTTCGTAACCATCACGGCCAACTTTATGCGCGGTACCGGTTTTGCCGGCCACCCGATAACCATTAACCATGGCGCGACGCCCGGTACCTTTTACCGAAATCACCGTTTCCATCATATCTAACACCTGGCGCGCGGTTCTTGCTTTCATGACCCGCTGACATCCCGGGGTATTTTCAGCGGCTTCGAGCATTAATAAACGCACCGCCTGACGACAGCCTTGCTGACTGAAGCTGGTGTAAGCTTGCGCCAACTGCAAAGGGGTTAATGACAAACCATAACCGTAAGACATAGTGGCCAAACGCAGGTCATCCATTTGCTCCGGGTAAGGCAATGTGCCAACTGCTTCTCCCGGAAAACCCAATACCGAAGCAGAGCCCATACCGGCATCGTGAAAAAAGCGCCAGACTTTTTCTGCGCCCAGATTATGCGCCAGCTTGGTAACACCAATATTGGAAGACTTGGTAATCACGCCAGTAAGATCCAGCTCACCATAATTGCGATGATCACGAATGGTTTTGTGTTTAACCCGCATATAACCCGGCGCGGTATTCAGCACGGTTGATGGGGCATAACGACCGGAATCTAACGCTGCCGCTACCGTAAACGGCTTCATGGTTGAGCCCGGCTCAATTAAATCGGCCAGTGCGCGATTGCGCATATGATTGGCTTTTAATTGTGCGCGGTTATTCGGGTTGTAAGACGGTTGATTCACCAATGCCAACACTTCGCCATTGCGCGCATCCAGCAACACCGCTGATCCAGTTTTGGCTTTATGAGAAGCCACCGCCGCTTTTAATTCACGGTATGCTAAATATTGCAGACGCAGGTCCAGCGTCAGGTGTAAATCATTACCCGGCTGCGGGGTGTCACTCACTTCCAGTTGCTTCACCACATTGCCATATAAATCTTTGACCACCCGGCGAGAGCCATCTTGACCGGATAAATAATCGTTAAAGGCCAGTTCCAATCCTTCCTGACCCTGACCATCAATATTGACAATACCCAGAGTGTGCGCAGTGACTTCTGACGCCGGGTAATAACGACGAAAATCGTGATCGCCATACACACCGCTGACGCCCAGATTTAATACCCGCTGCGCTAATTCCGGCTCAACCTGACGTTTTAAATAAATAAAAGAGCGGCCTTTACCGGCCGCTCGCTCTACTTTTTTGAGCAAGGATTTTTTATTCAGACCAAGCGGCTTAGCCAGCTGAGGAATTTGCTGCAGATTAATTTGCTGTGGATTAATCCACAAAGTCACCACCGGAGTACTAACGGCCAATGGGCGGCCATGACGATCGACAATTTTACCCCGACTGGCCGGTTGCAGCTCTGATCGCACGGTGCGTTTTTCACCCTGCTCAAACAAGAACGGCTGGTCAACCGTATGCAGCATGACCAACCGAACCAGCACCGCCAACAACAACGCCGCGAACACTGCCATCACCAGCGCAAAGCGCCAGCGGGCAATTCCGCTTGTTGTGGGTTGGGGTTCGGTTGTCATCTTGCAAAAACCTCGTTAATTGTTGGAACGTTTTGGTATTAAAGCTGCCAAACCTGTACGTCAGCAGCTTCCGTCATATTCAGTTGTTTACGCGCCTGCTGATCAATACGGCCATGCGCCGTCAGAGTGCTGATTTCCAGCAATAAGCGAGTGTGCTCCTGCAACAGCGCCAAGCGCTGCTTATCCAGCTGCTGCCACTGCGCCAACAAGCCACGATGCTTATGCACCTGTGATATCTGCAAGGCAGCAACCACAATGACCAGCAGCCAGAATCCCCATGGCAACAGTCTCCATGGCAACATTCGTCGAGCGCGTTTTAACCATACGTCACCAGAATTAGCTTGTTGCCCTTCCATGCTGCGGCCTATGACTTCGCTAAGCGTTCAGCAACCCGCAATACCGCGCTGCGGGAGCGGGCATTACGATCAACCTCTTCTTTGGTTGGCATAATGGCCTTGCCGACCCGCTTCATGGTTTTACCCAATTGATCATCGGTCAGAGGGATACCAACCGGCACGTCTTTACCTTTTTCCTGAGCACGGATAAAGCGCTTCACCATGCGGTCTTCCAGCGAGTGGAAGCTGATCACCGCCAAGTGACCACCACTGGCTAATAATTCAACCGACTCATCCAGCACATTCTCCAGATCACCCAGCTCATTGTTCACCGCAATACGGATCGCCTGAAACGCACGGGTCGCCGGATGCTTATGACGCTCCCAGTTCGGGTTTGCGGCTTTCACAATTTCAGCCAAACGCAAGGTGGTGGTAATGGGTTCTTCGGCCTGGGCTTTTTTCAGCCAGTTGGCAATACGCTTGCCGTAGCGTTCTTCCCCGTATTCCTTTAACACCCGGGCAATTTCTTTCTCCGGGGTTTGCTCCAGCCATTCGGCTGCACTGAGCCCGGCATCCGGGTTCATACGCATATCCAAAGGGCCGTCACGTAAAAAGCTGAAACCACGTTCAGCATCGTCGAGCTGAGGAGAAGACACACCCAGATCCAGCAAAATCCCGTCTACCTCAGAAATACCTAAGCGCGCTAATTCGGTTTTCATCTCGGCGAAACTGGACTGCACAATCTGGAAGCGGCTGTCTTCCTGCTCTAACGTTTTGCCCGATTCAATCGCCAGCGGGTCTTTATCAAACCCAATTAAGCGACCTTTATCGGATAATTTGCTTAACAACAAACGGCTATGGCCGCCCCGGCCAAAAGTACCGTCGACATACACACCATCCGGGTCAGTCAGACAACCGTCGACTGTTTCTTCCAGCAATACCGTGGTGTGTAAAAAATCGGCTAAATCTGTGTCTTTTAAACTCATAACGACAAGCTCTGTAATTCTTCCGGCAGCTGATCTGGCTGGCTCACCATATCCAGGTAGTCATCACGACGGCTTTCCCATTGAGCTTTGCTCCACAGTTCCAGCTTTTTGCCCTGACCAACCAGCACGCTTTCTTTTTCTAAACCGGCGTATTCCCGCAATGGTTGCGGTAACAGCACTCGTCCGCTGCTATCCAGCTCAAGGTCCGTGGCATGGCCAATCAGCAAACGCTGAATACGGCGAGCAACCGGGTTAAAGCTGGGTAGTGCTTCAATCTTTTTCTGAATTTCGTCCCATTCATTAATGGGATACACCAACAAACAACGTTCTTCGGTATCAATCGTGGCTACCAAACGGGCACCACAGAGCTCAGCCAGCGGTTCCCGATATTTTGTCGGGATCGCCAGACGCCCTTTAGCATCCAGATTGATCGTATGTAGCCCCCGAAACATATGCCTTCCGTTGTGACTTTCTGTTTGTGAGTTGGGTAATTCTTATTTTGCAGCGATAGTGAGCACTAACATCAAGGGTTTTATCCCGGGCATTCCATGAATCTCCACTGCAGTTTAAAGAGATCCCACAATTACCCACTATCATCCACATAACTACACTATAGAAAGCACCTATGCCTTTTGCAACCCGGGAAAGTACCGGTTTCATCAGGATTTTGCTTTATTTCACAATGACTTAGCGAGGTGGGAAAGAATGGTGGGAATTTGTGGCGAACAAAACATGAACAGACTGTTCCATCTAAGGCGCAAAGTTAAAGTAAATTCTTAAGTTAGTATTCACCAACTCAAAGACATATAAAATTTTGCTATATGAAGTAATTACTAACTTCACTTTAATCAAAAGTTAGCAAGCACCAACCTTTGACAATGCCGCCAGAGCCAATCACCGCGCTACCTTTGCAGGCATCAGCTGGTTTATGATGCAGCCAACTTGCAATCAAAGCTTCGAAACAACAAAAACGACTACTCAAAACCTTCAGACTAACCAAAGACTATGAATATCCAGGCAATACAGGCGGCATCCCAAAAACTGCGCGACAACAAACTGTTCGAACTGTTTGTGGTGTCCGTCATTATCATTTCTGCATTATTGATTGGCGCCAAAACCTACGTCATCCCAGAGAAGGTGCTGCAAGTGGTGCTGTGGCTGGATGCCAGTATCACCGTGATCTTCCTGCTTGAAATCACCATTCGGTTTATTGCAGAGCCCAATAAGAAACGCTTCTTCCATAATGGCTGGAACGTGTTTGACACCTTAGTGGTATTGGTCAGCCTGATTCCAATCGAAGACAGCGATATGGCACTGATCGGCCGATTGGTGCGGATATTCCGGGTACTACGAATGGTGTCGATTATTCCCGAGCTGCGCACCCTGCTGAACTCGCTGCTGCGGGCACTACCGCAACTGGGCTATGTCCTGCTGTTGATGTTTATCATCTTCTATATCTACGCCGCCATAGGTTCAACCTTCTTTGCCCAAATCAATCCTGAGCTATGGGGCGATATCTCCATTTCATTACTGACGCTGTTCCGGGTAATGACCTTTGAAGACTGGACTGATGTGATGTACGAGACCATGGGCACCTACCCGCTATCGTGGACTTATTACCTCACCTTTATCTTCCTGACGGCATTCGCCTTCCTCAATATGGTGATTGGTATCGTCGTTAATGTGCTGGAAGATGAACACGCCCGCGAGCGTGCGGAACAGGAAGAAGCCGAGGGCAAGGCAACAATTGAAGACTTACAGGCTGAAATTCAGGAGTTGAAGCAACTGATTATTCAGCAGCAAAACTCAAAATAGTATTAGGGCTCTAACAAAAGCCAACGAGAATCAGCACGGACGCTATTCTTGTGAAATACGGCATACAAAAGCAGTAAAACTGCCAAAAAACACAAGTTCATGGCAAGAATGGCACGAAAAAATGGCAATCCTGCGTGTTTGCACTGTTCTTTAAGGAAAATCTGTAGGAAAATCAAAGTCTTGTCAGCTTCGTCAACGAGAATAATAAGGTCGCGTTTTCAGGTATAACCGGCGTGCTTATTTACCTGGATGAAAAAATCTGACAAGTGGAAATTTCCACAAAGATTTCAGTTAGTTATGAGAATGCCCAAAACCAGGGCCCTCCATACAAACACGCATGTGCACAACAGCGTTAAGCGCAAGGAGCGAGTAGATGAAATGGATGACATCAGCATTTCTACTGACTTCGTTTGAGAACCCCTCAAATGGAAATCTACAAGATTTTGAAGTGAGTACGATAGAAAACTCCGATTACAAAAAGCTAGCCTCCTAAAAGCTGATCTTCGCTAACAAGTAATTTGAAGTTTTCGGGTCACTTATTTTCTCCGAAATAATCAAGAATAGCCTTCAACTACAGAACGTCGTCATTATGTAGTTCACTGTTGTGATGAGCGTTAAAGAATAAGAAAATTATGCAATCAGAGAATAAAATTCCAGCAGTTGAAAGCATTCGTGGATGGGCCTGCTTTATGGTTCTGTTGTCACATTTAAGTCTAACATTTTACCCTTATCTACATGCTTTTAATGGAAAAGCCAGATTTGAAGATCACCCTATTCAATATTCAATCCATGAATCTCCATTTGGTTTTTTCTTTTCCGGGACATCAGCTGTGTTTATATTTTTTACCATTAGTGGCTATATTTTATCCAGAGCGGCACTTAAAGAAAAAAATATAAATAAAAGACTCTTCCTTATGAGCCTTAAAAGGTACCCTCGGTTAATGATACCGGCACTTGCCTCATGCCTGTTGGGCTATATCGCTATTAAATTTATAAATATTCAAAGCCCGCAACTGACTGACTGGATAAACAACTATGGAGATAATCAAAGTCATTCATTCTTTGGTGCGATTTATAGTGGAGCCATTGACGTATTTTTCTTATCAGGAAAGAGTCTATACAATCCAGTTTTATGGACGATGAAAATTGAGTTAATAGGCTCATTCGTTGTTTATTTTCTCTGTTTTAACAGAGCTTCACTAAAACAGCCATTTCTAACCGGTTGTATTTTCCTTATGACTATAGCCCTTCTGCTTCTAAAAATAATACCGTCAAACCTTGCTCTTGGGCTTATATCTTTTTATGGCGGTTATTTATTCAGCATTTACGGACAAAAAATAACATCAAGCATGGCACTAATATTGATTAGTGTCGGTATATATCTTGCTGGCGCTCACAATACAAGTACTTCATATACCTTTATTCATTTTTTCCTGGGTGATCACACGTATAAAATATGCAATTTCATATCAGGATTCTTCATCGTTTATGCCGTAATATTTAATGATCGCTTAAGTACGATTTTTTCTGGAAAATTTTCAGCTTTTATGGGAAAAGTTTCTTTTTCTGTGTACCTCATTCATATCCCCATTCTATCGACCTTTGGAGTGTTTGTTTTTAACAGACTATATGAGGCTACAGGAATGTATAACATTGCCGCAGTGACCTCATCTATCCTATCAATACTAACAATATACTTTTTGTCATTATTTTTTTACCGTAGCATAGACTTAAAAGGAATGAGCTTAAGCAACAGGCTTGCTAAATACATTTGGATTAGATCTAATACAGACACCAAGAAACTGTAATTCAACCTGCAACTAACAACTAATTCATAAGTGCACTTCCGGGATCCAGAACCATAGTATTACCAACACCAGAAACAGGATAAAAAATTACTTTATTAATTGCGCCAACCGCAGTTTCAACCTGAATATTTAATCGACATATAAAATAGCGATTATTCGTTCAAATTAAACCTACAAGGAGCATTCATGAGAGTTGTTAAGCGTCTTCTTAGGGAAGGAAAAAGCAAGGGTTCTATTTTTGAGAAAGCCTCAGAAGAAGGACTTAACCTTAAAAAGGTTTCCAAATATCTAGCAATGTATCCAGATCCCGAAGAGTCTGAGAGCTACAGTAGCGCTAATAACACCTTGATTGGCATATACTTAGTTTGGATTTTGCTAGGCTTGCTGTCAATCGCACCAATTTTTCCTGAACTCCCGGTGACTACAGCCCTTGGATTTATAACTTTTGAAGTTGTAATACCTGTTTTAGTCTTATACTGCATTTATAGAAAACTATCGATTGGATACCTGATATTTTCATTTTTCTTATTTATGAATATTCTTCGTTTATTCGGAGCAGGGGTTATCGATGTTTTATCAGAGGTATGCATTAATGCTTTTTTTATTGCCTATGTGGTAATTTTAAAAAACAAACTTTTCCCTTATCAAAATTTCTTTAACACAAAGAAGAATGCTAAAGGCCTTTCTATTTTCAAGAAAGACTCAACAAGCATCTGCGATTCAACTGTAGCTAAAAATTAATTAACAAGCCCACTCCAGACCATCCCGGGCCATAGTGTTCAGGGTAGCTAAAGCCTTTATCATTACTGCCTTCAGCGCTACTTTTGATACTTTCTTTGTTTAATCAGGCGATAATATGGGCGTTGCCTGGCCTCAGCGGTCAAAAAAACTGGCCGCTGAAGTCACTACCCCTGATCTGATATGAGGTATAGTAGTCATCATACTAATAATAAAACCCATAAGGTGACTCCTATGACATTCATCAAATCTATACTGGCCATGGCATTAAGCGCCGGTTTATCTGTCTCTCAGGCGGCTGACATTGTAAATCCTCAAATCACTGATGATGCTGACCAGCATGACCTACATAGCCCGGACACCACTCACAATCCACACACCAAGCCAAAACCCGATGGTGCCCGTGATGTGATTGTAGTGGGCAATAACTGGGACGGTACCATTGATATATATGACCCCTACACCTTTCAACGCATTAAAAAGCTCAATGCGGTACCGGATAAGGCCGAGCGCCTGGAAGAACTGAATGGCAGTATCAAACGCTGGATTACGTCAACTTTTATCAAAGAAGTGATTGGTGAAGGCAACCATCAGATGGTCGATGATATGTTTACCTCGAACGATGGTCGTTATTTGTTTATTTCCCGTCCCAGCTTTGCCGATGTGATTGCATTGGATGTGAACAGCGGCGAGATTAAATGGCGTACGCCAATCGAAGGCTCCCGTTCCGATCATGCGGCCATTTCACCCGATGGTAAAACCTTCCTGGTGTCTGCCTCCACTGCGCGTAAAGTCCATGCGATTGATACAGAAACCGGGACAATTAAAGGTGGTTTTGAATCCGGTGATCAACCTCATGAAAACACCTATTCAGCTGATGGTAAGCTGATTTATCATGCCAGTATCGGCAAGGTTTATGTGCCGTTCACTACGTCCTGGTTAGACTGGATTAAAGGCGACCGTTACTTTCAGGTGGTGGATGCTGACACTTACGAAGTACTGCAACAAGTGGATATGGGAGAAAAGCTGGAAGAATTCGGTTTCCCATGGGTAGACAGTGCGGTACGCCCCATGGCCGTTGCGCCTGACGGCAAATTTGTTTATCTGCAGGTATCGTTTTATCACGGCTTTTTTGAATACGATATTGAACAACAAAAAGTAACCCGTCGTATTGAGTTACCAGTTCCACAGGTGATTGCCGACATGAGCACCCGTGACTATCAATTAAATTCCGCTCATCACGGCTTAGCCATGAACAGCAGCGGTGATAAATTGTGCGTCGCCGGTACCATGTCGGGCTACGCTGCTATTGTTGAGCGTGATAGCTTTGAGTATCAAACTGTTTCTCTGATGAAAGAGCACCCATTGGATGCCAAGCCATACTGGTCGACCGAAAGTGCCGATGGAAAACATTGTTATGTGTCGGTGAGCCAGCAAGATCGCGTGTCGGTTATTTCATTTGAAACAGCAAAAGAAGTCGCCAGCTTCCCGGTGGGCGATCACCCCCAGCGTATCCGTACTGGTCATTTGGTGATTGAATAGCTGAAAAATAAAAAGGCCATGATATAAATCATCATGGCCTTTTTCATGAAGTCTGAAAAATTCTAACTCACAATATTATCAAACGGCTCAACTATAACGGTTTCACCCGTTTCAACCGTACCGCGTTGTTGCTCGATAATAATGTAGCAATTTGCGGCATTCATCGACGTTAATACACCCGAGCCCTGACTGCCGGTCGTTACTACCGTCATTTTCCCTTGCTCATCGATTTGATAAATACCACGCTGGAAATCCGTTCGCCCCGGCGCTTTTTTAATTCGGCATCCGGCCGTAGCCGCAATACGTAATGGTTTTACTACTTTCTGGCCGGTGAGTGTTTTTAACATCGGCACCGCCAACTGATGCATAGTAACCAACGCAGATACCGGATTGCCTGGTAAACCAATAAAAACGCTGTTGGGTAAAAAACCAAAAGCAAACGGTTTACCGGGTTTAATCGCTAATTTCCAGAAGGCAATTTCACCTAATTCATCCAGTACATTTTTAACAAAATCCGCTTCGCCTACCGATACACCACCGGAGGTGATCACCACGTCGCATAATTCATCCGCTTGAGTAAATGCAGAACGCAGTGCATCCAGATTATCAGCAACAATACCAAAGTTAGTAATTTCAACATCCAGCTTTTCCAGTACTGCCGAAATCGTATAACCGTTACTTTCATAAAACTGCCCCGGTGCTAATGGCTCACCCGGCTTTTTTAATTCATCGCCGGTGGACAACACCGCAACCCGCAGACGACGCACCACGGTAATTTCACGAATGCCTAAACTGGCTAATAAACCCAAATCCGCAGCACGCAGGCAACGACCCGGCTCAAATACCGCCTGCCCGATGGCAATATCTTCGCCCGCAACACGGACATTATTACCAGCGGTTACAGCACGATTCAGGGTAATCTGATCACCGTCAGCACTGACCTGCTCCTGCATAATCACGGCATCGGCACCAGCCGGAACCTGAGCACCCGTCATAATCCGTACACATTGCCCGGCTTGTACTTCGCCCGCAAAAGGATGCCCTGCGAACGATTGGCCAATTAAGGTCAGCGTTGCATTCTCGCCTGCGTCGTCAGCCCGTAATGCATAACCATCCATGGCGGAATTATCCGCCGGCGGCACATTTAATTGGCTAACCACAGGCTGCGCAATAACACGCCCCAGCGCTTGTTCAATAGCCACCACTTCGGTTTCTTCAAGTGGTTTAAGGCTGCTCAGTAATTGCTCCAGAGCCTGATCCAATGGCGTTAATCCGGGGGCAGCGCAATGATCGATCATGGTATAAATCTCATCTTCTGAATAAGGCTATTTTAACGGCTTTCACTTGATGTTGCAGTGTTTATAGCCTGTAAGCGGGCAAGCTGCTCGGGAAAATTATCAATTTGCTTTAATGCCATTTTATAGGGTTTATGCAAATGCTTTTTCAGATAGCGGGTGGCACTTTTGTTATCAATATTTTTTAACCGACAAAATAATGCCAACACAAATACATTATCGTATTCGGTTAAGGCCGGTTGACGATTCGCCATGACGTTGTAACAGCTGCCACACCCCCCACGAATGGTATACGACGAGTTCGCTAGCAACACACCAAAGCCCATAAAACCGGCTAATAATTCGCTGGCCTCAGCAAATAATTCCTGCCCACCTGGTGGCAATACCCGCCCTTGCACCACCATATGTTGTGCCATTACATGGGCATAACTGGCTGCCATATCCTCGGGCTTTAATGTTTGTTGCGGGTTATAAAACACCTGCAATGGCTGGTCGACTGGGATTAATTCGTTGTTCGTATTTAATTGTGAATCGCGTGTTATGTGCTCCAGCATCGGTTGTGGTGCCGGTGGCAACTGACACTGAGGATCTGCTTGTAATTGTTGCGAAGATAACAACTGCAACGGCCAGCGATTTAACCCGGCATAACGCTGGGTATGCTGAAAAATATTAGCGGCTTTTTCTTCAACGCTGGCAACACGCCCGGGAAAGAACTCATTACTTGGTTGAATCAGCTGAGTACGCTGAAAAAATTCTTCAGCATCAAAGGTGTGTAACGCCCAGGCAAAGGTTTCAAATACCCATTCGGCCGTAGCCTGATCAACCAGGGGTTTAGATTTTAACAAACTCAGCACAACAACTTCCTGAAATAACGATTTAAACACGGCTCTGAAGTAAAAAAATAAGACTGGTCAAAAGCACAAAGGTTCAGCCTAAGGCATGCTTACAAAGGATTGCTCATAAATGTTACGTGTATTTAAGCGGCACCGACTGATTATTCTCAATCAGATGGAACATATTATTCTCTACCCAGCGGTCTAACGAGCAAATTTGTTCACGCAACTCCTCACCCAAAGGGGTCAGCCCATACTCGACATGCGGCGGTACCGTGCCCATATCAAGGCGATAAACCAGATTCATATTTTCCAGCTCGCGCAGTGTCTGGGTCAGCATCTTTTGTGAGATGCCATCAATCTTTCGCAACAACTCACCATTTCGCCAACGCTGCTGCGATAGCGCATCCATTACCAGCAGGTTCCACTTACCGGCAATCTGTCCCAGCAGGCAACGAGCCGGGCATTTGGCATTAAACACATTGGGCGTCGCTTTTGAGCGATCTTTCGGTAATTCATACATGGCAGTGTCCACGGTCGTTATCTGACTCCTGTTACAAGCTTAACAGGTCTAAATCTATAGTTACCAAAAGGTGCGTACTATAACTTAAGTAATCACCAGCATATTATCATGCTCCGAGACAAAAAGGAGATCACTATGTTTGATCCAATTCAGCCTGAAACCGCAACCGGCGCTACCGAAGAAGCCTTTGCAGAAGCCAAATCACAATTTGGTGCCGTTATTAATCTGTTTAAAGTGGCTGGCAATGCGCCCAATGTTCTGAAAGGCATCATGGCTTTTAATAAAGAAGTGGCGAACGGCTGTGAGCTGAGCGGCGCAGAAGTTGAGCTGGTTGCCATGCTGACGTCTGCCCTTAACCGTTGCGACTACTGCGTTAACGTTCATATGCAGGTTGGTCAGATGCACAATCTGTCTGAAGCCGATCTGCTGGAAGCCATGGCAGCCAAAGCCGACAGCGCTAAAAGTCAGGCGCTGCTGAGCTACACCAATGAAGTGATTCGCCAGCGTGGCAAGGTATCACCATCAACATTAAATGCTGCGCTGGAAGCTGGTTACAGCGAGAAAGCACTGCTGGAAGTGATTGGAATTGTTGGGGTATACACCAGCCTGCAATACATCCGTCACGTAGCAGACCCTGAGCATGACTTCCCGATGGTGGAACAGTTTGATGAAAATCAACACGGCGCTTAATTGGTTTTAATTACGCCGTGAGCTAAAGGCGCTTAAATAAACTTAAGCGCTTTTTTATTATTTCCCGGCCAGCGCCCCCACCATACCTGCCGTCAGCTGCTCCAAGTCCTCATCACTCATCACAAACTGCGGCATCACGTACACCAGCTTACCAAACGGGCGGATCCAGATACCACGCTCAACACACGCTGGTTGCAGAGTCGCCATATCCACCGGTTGTTTCATTTCGATCACACCAATAGCACCCAGCACACGTACATCTGCAACGCTGTTTAATTCACGTGCCGGAGCCAAACCATTAATCAGCCCTTTTTCAATCCGTTGAACTTGTGCCTGCCAGTCATTTTCCAATAATAAATCGATACTTTCACACGCGACCCGACACGCTAACGGATTACCCATAAAAGTTGGCCCGTGCATAAAACACCCGGCTTCGCCGTTGCTGATGGTTTCTGCCACATGAGTAGTTGCCAGTGTGGCCGCCAGGCTCATATAACCGCCGGTAATGGCTTTACCAACACATAAGATATCCGGAGTAATATCAGCGTGTTCACAGGCGAATAATTTACCACTGCGGCCAAAGCCAGTGGCAATTTCATCGACAATTAATAACACATCAAATTCATCACATAATGCCCGTGCCTGGCGTAAATATTCCGGGTGATAAAAACGCATGCCACCCGCGCCTTGCACAATCGGTTCAAGAATCAGTGCGGCAATGTCGTTGTGATGTTGCTCCAGCTTGTGACGCAGCGGCAGAATATCATCCGGGTTCCAGTCACCATCGAATGGAGTTTGTGGCGCCGGTACAAAAAACTGTTGCGGCAAGATACCGGAGAATAAATGGTGCATACCACGTTGTGGATCACACACCGACATCGCCCCTAAGGTATCACCGTGATAACCATATTCCAGCGCCAGTAAACGATTTTTACCGGGCTTACCGCGTGCGTGTTGATATTGGATTGCCATTTTGATCGATACTTCCACCGACACCGAACCGGAATCAGCAATAAAGACTTTATCCAGTCCCTCTGGCGTGATGTTAACCAGCCGTTTTGCCAGTTCAACCGCAGGCGCATGGGTTAAGCCGCCAAACATTACATGGCTCATATGCTGTAGCTGTTCAGCTGCCGCAGCATTTAAACGCGGATGATTGTAGCCATGCACCACACACCACCAGGACGACATGCCATCAATCAGCTCGCGACCATCTTCCAGGGTTAAACGTACGCCGCTGGCACTTTTCACCGGCCAGATATTGCCCGGCGTGGTCATTGAACTGTACGGGTGCCAGATATGCGCACGATCAAAATCCAGATCGACGCTGCGTTGAAAATCAGACATATACACTCCTAGGCCAGATGATCGGTGGGTTACTTTCTCAACCGCTATGATGACGACTAACCCGCATTCAGTAAACCTACATACAACGGTCTGGTTGACCACTGCGTCGTCGCATTTATGATGCTGGATCCCATGATAAAACGATGCCCAACATGAGCTGGAACCAACGCATTCAACACGCCCTGCAACAGCGCGATGAGCAACATCTGCGTCGTCGCCGCGTCTCATTAGACAGTCCGCAGCAAGCGATGGTTGAAATTAACGGCCAACAACTGATCAACTTTTGTTCAAACGATTACCTTGGGTTGGCGTGTGAAGGCGGTGATGCCCTGGCTCAGGCAGCCCACAAATGGAACCTTGGCAGCGGTGCCTCCCATCTGGTGTGTGGCCATACTCAAGTACATCATGAATTAGAACAAGCATTAGCCGATTACACCGGATACCCGCGTACCTTGTTATTCTCCAGTGGTTTTATGGCCAATGTCGGCACCATTGCAGCACTGGCTCAGCGTGGCGACCTGATTTTTCAGGATAAACTCAACCACGCCTCATTATTGGATGGCGCTCAGTTAAGCCGTGCTAAGTTATTACGTTATCGCCATGGCGATTACACGCAGCTCGATCATATGCTTGAAAATTCAGCTGAAGACAGCGGTGAAAAGCTGATTGTCAGCGACAGTATTTTCAGCATGGATGGTGACCTGGCCGATGTCCGTCAGCTCAGTGACATTGCCACAAAACACAATGCTTTATTAATGATTGATGATGCCCATGGTTTAGGCATTCTTGGGACAAAAGAAAAAAATCAGGGTAATGGCGTTCGTGATCATTTTGCTTTAACACCTGAACAATTACCGGTTTATGTTGGCACGCTGGGTAAAGCCCTGGGCGGCTATGGTGCCTTTGTCGCAGGCAGTGAAGAGCTGATTGATTATTTAATTCAGTTTGCACGGCCGTATATTTACACCACGGCACTACCACCCGCACTGGCAGAAGCCATGTTATTTAATCTGGAATTAATGAAACAGCCTCAACGGCGCGAACAATTAACGCAACATATTCGTTATTTTCGCCAGCGGGCCAGTGAAATTGATCTGCCACTGATGCCTTCCGAATCGGCTATTCAGCCTTTATTAATTGGTGATGCGAATAAAGCGCTGGCACTCAGTGAGGCCTTAAAACAACGTGGTTTGTGGGTCAGTGCGATTCGCCCGCCTACGGTTCCGGCAGGCAGTGCCCGTCTGCGCATTACCTTAACTGCCAGTCATAGCCGCGAACAAATTGATACCTTATTAACCGCCTTGCAGCAGGTAATGCAATGAACTGGTCTGTTTTACATAACGACAATACTCAAACCTTGTATTGCTGGTTTCCAGGCTGGAGTTTTAAAGCGAGTGTTTTTGAGCAGCTGTACCGTGATATTCCGGCAACACATTTAGGCATAAGTTATCCGGCAACGGGTGAGTTGATTGAGTTCGCACAACAGTCTGCGCAGGAATTAGTGCAGTTTATTCAAACGAGCCAAAGCACAACCTCATTTAAAAATGTTATTTTCATTGGCTGGTCGTTAGGTGGAGCCATAGCAGTACATTGTGCTCAGGCTTTTCAGCAATTATCGGATATGCCAATTTCATTGATGACTCTGGCAACGGGCGAACGGTTTTTACAAGAGGCCGACATTTCAGATCCCTCTATTTCAGAATCAGGCATGGAGCCGGAAACCTTTGCCGCTTTTTCTGCCAGCTTAGAAAAGTTTCCGACCAAAACCGCTAAACGCTTTTTAGGTTTATGTACTCAACATGCCGACAATGCCAGAGAATTAATGCGTGCGCTTGCCAATCACCAACTCAGTGATGAAGCCATATTGATTCATTCGTTGAACTGGCTGAATTACCAGGCGCTGCCAGCCTTGCAGGCTCAGCAGTTGCACGGTTATTCAGAGCAGGATGGTTTTAATCCACGCCAACTCTCCCCGGCTTTTTATTGTGATGAAAAAAGTCATGTTTTTTTTCTTACTGAAACCGGTAACAGCAAGGTTTTACAGGCTCTCCGCCAGCTGGAAGCTCAAATATCAGGGAGTAGCGTATGGCGGTAATTAATCTGGATGCCCAGACCAACCAAAATAAATGGGCAAACAAGAGCCAAGACGTACATCAGACTCGTGATAAAAAACAAGTCGCCCGTCAATTCAGTCGTGCCGCGGCAAGTTATGATCAAGCAGCAACGATTCAGCAGCAGGCTATTGAGCAGCTATTAACTTTTTTACCAAACAAGCCCAATAATGATTTAGGCCATTGGCTGGATATTGGTTGTGGTACTGGCGCTGCATTTAAGCCGTTATTAAACGCTGGTATTCGTCATGTTACCGGTGTTGATTTGGCTGAAGGTATGCTGCAGTTTGCTCAGCAGCAATTTTCTCAATCGCCGCAGATTCAACAGTTGGAATTTATTCAGGCTGATGCCGATGTTTTGCCCTTTCACGATGGCAGTAAGCAGGGAATTTTTTCCAGCCTGATGCTGCAGTGGAGTGAAAACCCGTTGCACACCTTGCATGAATGGCAACGGGTATTAGCCCCCGGTTCAACGCTCGCTATTGCGACTCTATTGCCCGGTACTCAGCAGGAGTTAAGTGATGCCTGGCATCAAATTGATGAGCGTCCGCATGTGAATCAGTTTGTGGAAAAACAGCGATTGCTGGGGATTTGCGAACAATTAAATCTGGAAGTCATTTCACAGCACCAGACTTGTTTAACCGAACATTATGATTCGCTCACTGAATTGTTGCGCAGCTTAAAAGCCATTGGTGCAACAAATGTGAACTCGGGCCGAAAATCTGGCCTCGGTGGCCGTGCTGCTTTGAGGTTGCTTGATCAGTTTTACCCGCGTGATGAGCACGGAAAATTACCGGTGAGTTATCAGGTGCTTTGGCTGGTTTTACGCAAAAGTTAACCATATTCACAAGGCCGATACTTTCAGCCGCCGCCCCGAAGGCACATCCATATGCCTGCCGGGCTACCGCAACATCCTGTTGCTGCTATTGAAAGCATCGTCCTCGTAAATATTCGATGATTTAAATCTGTCCAATGGGGAGATGATGGGATAACGAATGAAACGCTACTTTATAACCGGCACTGATACCGATGCCGGAAAAACCCTGGTCTCTTCCGCGCTGCTGCAAAAAGCTCAGCAACAGGGCCTTACCACATTCGGTTTAAAACCGGTTGCCGCCGGTTGTGAACACGTTGAAACGGATAATGGTCTGCAATGGCAAAATGAAGATGCACAACTGCTGCGCCAATACAGCACCGAGCAACAAGAATACACACGGCATAATCCTATTGCTTTGCAGGCCGCGATTGCTCCCCATATTGCTGCCGAGCAGGAAAACATCACGCTCTCCAATAGCGATTTATTAGCTGCCTGCCAGCCCGGCTTAGGCGTAGCGGCCGATTTCCAATTGATCGAAGGTGCTGGCGGCTGGTTAGTCCCTCTCAACAACACTGAAACACTGGCCGATTTCGCCGCTGAGCTGGATGCCGAAGTCATTCTGGTGGTCGGCCTGCGCCTGGGTTGCATCAACCATGCACTGTTAAGTGCTCAGGTGATTCAGAACAGCGGTGCCAAACTGGTCGGTTGGGTGGCCAACAGCTTATCTGCCAATATGGAAGCACAAGCCGGAAACCTGGCGTTTCTAAGCCAATGGTTTGAGCAACAACAGATTCCATTACTCGGCCATACGCCTTACGTTGCGGGCATCGATCGAACCCAGCCGCAACAGCTACAAACCATTACAGATTGTCTGACATTGCCGACGGCCTGACGCTTCAGCTTTGCTATGCTTAATGTGCGCGGATGGCTGCGCACATTCTCTGGCATAACCTGAAGGACCGTATGGACAACACGCTTCGCATCGAACAAATTCAGCACTTTGTTCCCTTTGATGAATTATCAACATCTGCCATCGAAGAGCTGATGCCTCATTTTCGTTACCACCAGCTGGACAGTCATAAGATTCTGTTCAAACGTGGGGTCGAAGATGACGAGTGCCACTTTCTGATAAACGGGGAGCTGGATCTGGCAGATGAGCAGTTTAATATCACCAAAATTCGTGGTGAAGAAGCGGAAAACTTCCTCGCGCTCGACAGCAGCCATCCGGTACATCGTTGTGCAGCCATTACCCAATCACATTGCAGCTTCTTTTCGATCAAACGTCACTATCTGGAGCTGATTACCACCTGGACCGAATTACGCCAGTCTTACGAGCAACAGGACGAAGAAGCCGACTGGCTGGAAGCTTTATTAACCTCCAACCTGTTTAACCGTATTCCACCCGCCAATATTCAGCAGCTCTTAATGCGCTTTAAAGAGCGCAGCGTCTCGTTGGGCGAGGTTATTATTCAGCAAGGGGATGAAGGCAACGAATGTTACGTTATTAAATCCGGCAAGGCGGTCATCAGCCGTACCAGTCATGGCGTTCCGGAAACACTGGCCGCTATTACCACCGGCACCCTGTTTGGCGAAGATGCACTCACCAGTGCACTGCCACGCAATGCCAGCGTGACCATGTCGAGCGATGGTGAACTGATGGTATTAACTCAGGAAGATTTTACCACCCTGCTGAAAAATCCGGTGCTGGAATACCTCAACGAAACACAGCTGCATGAACTGATTGAAGATGGGGACACAGGCACCGTGGTGATTGACGTACGCACTCGTCAGGAGGCCATCGCCCACCCGCTGCCCAAAGCCCGCAATATTCCGTTGGCCCACTTGCGTCATGAGCTGGCATCCTTGTCACCAGAATTTATTTACGTCACGACCGGCGAAGCCCGTGGAGAAGCGGCGGCTTATATTCTGAATGAGGCTGGCTTCCAAACCAAAGTGCTGCGTTTTGATGAGCAAGTCAGTAACTAACGACTGAGCTTCTACGTTAAAAAGCGGGCACTAAAAAAACAGACTCAGCTGCCAGATATTCAGCCACCCCTTTATTGCTTTTTAGGGTTCAATCAGTTGTGATTAAGGCACCTCTGAATAGAAATTGATATCATACATGGCACTTAACGCTCATCGCACATTGATTCTGGCACTGATACTGTCGCTACTGGTGCATGGTGCCGTGGTATTTTTTAAACCTACAGAAACTCCCGTACAAGCAGCCAGAGTCCTTCAGGCACAACTGATGACGCAACCGCTGCAATCCCCCGATAAGAAGAATCAGGCTGAACAGCAAGAGCAGAAAGCAAGCCGTAATAACACGGAAGAATCTACTCTCCTTCCAGAAGATATTCCTCAACCGGCACCACAGCCAGAGCAGCTAAAACCAGAATTAGAAAAAACAGAACCAGCAGAAGCTTCCCCCCTCCAACCTCTAACAGAGGTGATTACAACAACTAATAGTGAGAAAAAAATCCATTCTCCAGAGCAGGTTACCTCTATTGATCAACCGCAGCCAACAGAGCAGGAAAGTGAAATTCAACAGGCGCTTAAAAAAACTGAAGAAAAGCACAAAGCTCAAACTCAGCAAATCAGCGATCCGGTCGAGCGTGATTACGTCCAGCGTTTATTGGAACATTTAAATCGCAAAATCATTGCGCCGGCTGAGTTGGCAGGTAAGGTTCGCCTGAAACTGACGATTCAGTATCGGCAAATTGCCACCCAGGTTGAAATTATTGAAAGTTCCGGCAACCCGGCGACTGACGACTGGGTAAAAAAGGCAGTGCTGGCAGCGAATCCCTTTCCACCAACACCCAATGAGCTACCTCAACCCTTTATCTTTTCTCCAATCCTGGATCTGGATAGTTATCAGTCAAAGTAATAAATCTTAGATC
Organism: Bacterioplanoides sp.; assembly: GCF_965226395.1. Lineage (GTDB taxonomy): Bacteria > Pseudomonadota > Gammaproteobacteria > Pseudomonadales > Oceanobacteraceae > Bacterioplanoides. The sequence goes on from NZ_OZ245358.1 coordinate 725,138, forward strand.
ATAAACTTCTATTCACAATCATATATTTCTTCATCAACATTATCAGGAGAAATAGTTATCAACACTCTCTTTTTTCCTTGATAATTCACTTCTACGATCTCTTCATCTATATTTCCAGAATTTTTCCATACCACTTCATCAAAAAAGCCATTATAAGACAGCAAGAAAATATTAAAATCTGGATATTCATCAAAAGAAGAAACTGAAATAAAGTGTTTATAACTACAAACAGATAAAGTTTCTTCTATACACGAGCCCTTTTCAGGAAGAGATATCAATCTTAAAAATAATTTTTTTTCATGATTTGTCTCTATGTTATTAAGCTCTGATATTTTCCCATAGCTTATTGCTCGAATAATATCATTACTATACTCTGCACTCGAACTAGAGTAGCAACCAACATAAGCCAGAAAAAAAATTAGCAGCCTCATATTCAGTTAACCGAAATATGAATATGATCGGTATGACCAGAGACAGGGTGAGATGAGCCATTTTTATATTTCATAAAAGGCCCAAAGTTCTCTCTACGATGAACGAATGTCTCAAAACGTGTCTGAAGCCCTTCAGTTATAGCTTTGACTTCAGGATCTCCTGGATAATACACTGACATTTTTTTACCATTAATTCTGGAAATATCAACGGCCTTTCCTTGTCCTTGTACATGCCGGCTTGGTAAGACATGTTGATCATTCGCAGAAGATATATAAATTTTCTCAATTTTATGTGTAGATATCTTTCCACCGGCAAGCATATGCTTCAATGCAGATATAACTTTAGAATCAACACTACCGTTAACTTTATCACCAAATTCAATAGTAACACCTTCCATTTCGCTCGGTATTTTTGGCATAAGTAATCATCCTTGAAAAATAAAAAACCAAGCTAGCATAGACTAAAAGTCATATCAAATAATTACTACTCCGGCATTTTCCCCAGATAACGATACAGCACCGGCACCACAATCAGAGTCAATAAAGTCGATACCAGTAAGCCACCAATAATGGCATAGCCCATCGGGGACCACATACTGGAGCCGGATAATGTCAGCGGTAATAAACCACCAATAGTGGTTAATGTGGTTAAGACAATAGGTACAAAACGAGTACGGGCTGAAGCGGCAATGGCTTCCAGTTGTTCCATCCCTTCACGGCGCATCTGGTTGGCATAATCAACCAGGATAATAGAATTATTCACCACAATGCCGACCAGTGAAGTCAGGCCAATAAAGGCGGTAAAACTAAAGGTGTAACCGGTGAAAAACAACGCCAGAAAAGCACCAATTAATGCAAAGGGAATGGCGGCAAAAACAATTAATGGCTGAATAAAAGAACGGAACTGCAACACCAGCACAGCAAAAATACCGAACACCGCCAGAATTAACACTTTGGCCATGCCACCAAAGGCTTCTTTACGATTGGCTTGCTCACCGCCTACCGCAAAATGAACACCTTCTGGCCAGGCGTAATCCTGCAACTGCTCAACCACATTATTGGTCACTACTTCGGTGGTAAAACCGGGTAATACATCGGCAGTAATACGTGCCATACGCTCGGTATCATGGTGCTGAAAACGGGCAATACTGGTTTCTGGTTGAATATCCGCCAGCTGACGCAAGGGCACCAGCTCACCATTAGCGGCGGCGATCTGAATATCATCAAAGGTTGCCAACTCCGGGCGCGGGTACTCAGATAAGCGCATCACCAGATCGTATTCTTCACCATCATCATCACGATAAACCCCCATTGGAAAACCAACCAACGCTGTACGAATGGTGCGGTCAATACGGCTGAGAGGAATTCCCAGCAGAGCCGCTTTATCACGATTAATATTCACTTTTAAATCGACTTTATCTTTGCCGACCGGATTATCCACACCAACGATACCCGGAGTCCGATCCATAATATCCGCCACATCACGTGATACCGCCTGAATCGTCGCCAGATCTTCTCCCACCACTCGAATCGCTACCGGCGCTACCACCGGCGGCCCTTGTAATAGTTCTTTTACAATAATCTGAGCCCCGGCAATATGGGTCAGTTGCTGGCGTAATTCAGCAACCATAGGTTCAACGGCATTAAGATCACCCTGCTCCAGAGTGACAAACAGCTGAGCAAAATTTACCGTCTGGCGTGAAGTAGAAATATTGTAATAAATCCTTGGATTACTGCGACCAACGTTCTGAGCAATATCAATCACCAGCGGTTGCTGTTTAACAATCTGCTCAACCCGATCGGCCATAATCTGAGTTTGTTCAAACCCGGTACCTTCTGGCATATCGATATTCACCAGAATCATCGGTTTTTCCGCTTTCGGAAATAAACTCACACCAATAAACGGAAATAATGAAATACTGCCAACCAATAATAAAACCGAAGTCAGCAGCACTTTACCCGGGTGTCGTAACGCGCGATTAAGCCACTTGTTATAAGGGCCACTGGCTAGGACTTCGAGCCCGCTTTGCACTTTTGTGGTTTTACTGGCTGCTTTTCCTAAGCGGCTGGCAATTAATGGCGTTAAGGTTAATGCCACCAGTAAAGAGGCAAATAACGTTAATACCACCGTCACTGGCATAGCACGCAAAAAGGTACCGGAACTGTTCTGCAATAATAACATCGGGAAAAATGACAAGACGGTAGTTAAAGTACCACTGGTCACGGCCCAGGCAACCTGAGAGCTGCCTTTGATGGCAGCGCTATTACTGCTATCGCCATTACGTAAATGACGTGACACATTTTCCACCACCACAATGGCGTTATCGACCAGTAATCCTAAAGCGATAACCAGACCCACAATCGACATCTGTTGCAGACCAAAACCCGATAAATCCACCCAGCCAATGGCTATAAAAATAGATAATGGAATGGCGGCAACAACGACTAATGCCGGTTTAAGTCCTAAAACAATAATCGACAGAATGGCAACCAGCAAAAGCCCTTGATTTAAATTCTCAAAAAAATCACTGATTTGTTTTTTAACGCTCTGGCTCTGATCCATAATGGTGTGAATTTCAATATTCTCACCTAAACGTGGCTGGTAGCTGTCCAGCTTATTCTGAATGCCAGCCATCACATCAAAAATCTGCGTGCCTTTACGCTGCACCACCGAAATAAACACAGCACGACGGCCATTTAATTTAGCCCGGTAACTGGGCAGGCTTTCAGTTAATGAAATACTGGCAATATCGCGTAAATAAATAAGTCGCCCGGATTGCCCTTCATTAGCTCGACCACGTACCACGGTTTCGCCGATGGCTGCTAACGATTCATAATCACCACTGGTACGCACGGTAAAACGACGTGGGCCAGCATTGGCATGACCACCGGGTAAGTTCTGTGCTGCACTGGCAACCGCGCGCTGAATTTCGTCCAGGCTGATGCCCATGCCATTCACACTTTGCTGGTTCACCTGAATCTGAACCTCCAGTTTTGGCAGGGCATCAACGTCCACCCGTTTAACACCTGATACCCGCTCCAGCCGTTGTTCCAGCGTTTCGGCATGGCGTTTTAAGGTTAAGTAACTGGCGGTTTCGGATACCAGTGCTAATTGCAGAATATTCACATCTGCCGGTGAAATTTTAGTGATGTCTAGATCCACAATGCCTTGCGGTAACTGATCACGCACTTGTGATACGGCCGAGATTACGTCGTCAAACTTTTCTTCCGGATCGGTACCGTATAAAAACTCAACCTGAATAACGGCTAAACCATCTTCCACACTGGTTTTAATAACCTTAAGATCATCCAGTTCGTTAAGAGAGGATTCAATTGGGTCAACCACCAGCTTTTCCATATCCAGCGGGGTTGTACCGGGATTAACCACCTTGATAATCGCCGCAGAAAAATCAAACTGCGGGTCTTCCGAACGCGGCATGGTAAAAAATGAAACCACACCCAACAGCACCAATAATAAAAACATCACCAGAGTAAACTGATGATTACGAATGGCTAACGCTGGCAATTGCATAATGTTCTCCGTTAACCCTGTAATTACTCAGCCGCAGCAGTGTGATTAATAATATTGATCTGACGTCCGGGCTGAATATAAGACGCGCCCGCTACAATCACGTGTTCGCCATCGGCTAAACCAGACACCACCAGATAGCCTTTATCCAGACCAATTAACGGCAGATGACGACGAACCGGTTTGCCATCACGCACGATATAAATATCCACACCATCACTTTCTCCGCGCACCATCGCCGTCACCGGTAATAATGTTGCTTTAATGCGCTGCCCCGGAGTAATAATCGCTTTACCCACAAATCCGGCTAATAACTCCCGTGCCTGGTTTTGTTGATTTTTTTGCGACAGACGCAACTCCACTTCAAAGGTCTGCGTGGCATCGGCACGCCCGGCTAACTCACTGATATGGGCATCAAACATTTCACCCGGGTAGGCATCAAACTTTACCGTTGCTTTATCGTTTAATTGCAGGCGCACAATATCCCGGTCGGTGACTCCGGCGCGTAATACCCAGCCGGTATTGGTGGAGGCAAAAACAAAAGCCGGCTTACCAATAGAAACCAGCTCATTGGGTTCAATAAAGCGTTTCAGAATCCGCCCTGCCGAAGGCGCACGAATCACCGCATGGCGCTGATTAAAACGAGCCACGGTTAAATCGGAGCGAGCAACATCCACCTGAGTCTCAGCCTGCTGCAAACGATCAATCGACAAAGCATTCGACCCTTGCAGGGATTTAAAGCGTTCAAGATTCCGTTCGGCATTACCGAGTACCGATTCCGCTTTGGCCACCTGAGCGTCAATTTCCTCCAGGTCCAATGACGCCAACACCTGTCCTTTTTTCACCCACTGGCCATCATCCACCACGACTTTTCGCACCAAACCGGCAATTTTAAAAGCCAGGGTCTGCTCTGATTTATTCTCCAGCAAACCACTGATGTGAATATCGCGGGCGTAATCCACCACCTGAGATTCCACGACTTCAACTGGCAGCGGCGCCTGAGCCCAAACTGAACCACAGCTAAGACATAACCAGCCATACAGGATGATCCACATACGATTCTGAACAGGGGCAAATGACATATTTTCCTCGGAAACAAAGGCTGTTTTTTATTATGTTTACATTGAACACATACTAAGCAAGCATGTTTACAGCGTCAACAACTTGGTTGACGCCCTTCACAGACTTGGGTTGAATGGCTCGCAGAATCATCAGGTAACGCTTTCATGAACGACCACACCAGTGCCAAATCGGCCAACCCAAAGCAATCACCAGCCAGCAGCTCTTACCACCATGGCAATCTGCGGGTGGCCTTGCTGGAAGCCGCGGTTGAGTTAATTCGTGAAGGGGGTGTGGATAAACTGAGTTTGCGTGGCCTGGCTCGAAAAGTTGGAGTGTCACAAACCGCGCCTTACCGCCATTTTCAGGATAAAAACCAGCTGCTGGTCGAGATTGCCAAACATACCTTCGCCGAGCTGGCTGGTGCCACACGTGCGGTACTGGATGATCAGGCTAATGCCACGGAAAACCTGTATGTCGCCGGAAAAGCCTATCTGAACTTTGCCATAAACAACCCGGAGCGCTACAAGCTGGTATTTGGCCCCAGTATCGACAATCGCAGCAGTTATACCGACCTGGTCGAGGCCGGACAGGCGTCTTTTTCGGTATTAAAACAGCTGGTTACCCGAGGTATTGAACAAGGTGAATTTCTTGAGGATGACCCACAGGTATTATCTACCACTTGCTGGTCGGCCATTCATGGCTTTGCCGCTCTGGCGATCGACGGTTTTTACGAACGCCAGGTCGCCAACACCCATTTTGATACGTTACTCAGCAATCATCTGCGCCTGAGCTTGCGTGCAATTCTTCGCTAACGACCAAAGTTTGAGGCATCATGCACAAATAATTTGTGTACGATAGTACAGTTTTATGTCCAAAAAGGATGAATCAGCTCCGCTAAAGCGCTATACTGCCCGCCCTTTTTTATGCTTGCCGGTGACAGACGGACGAGTCATCACCCGCAGACACACACAAACAGGCAGGACTTTATGGGTAAGCAAACGGCTCTGTATGCCAAACACGTTGAAGCCAATGGCAAAATCGTTGATTTTGGTGGCTGGGATATGCCGATTCATTACGGCTCTCAGATACAGGAACACAATGCCGTTCGTGAAGATGTGGGTATGTTCGACGTTTCCCATATGACCATTGTTGATGTTAAAGGCCCGGATGCTCAGGCCTTCCTGCAAAAGCTGCTGGCCAATGACGTTGCCAAGTTAAAAGACACAGGCAAAGCGTTATACACCGGGATGCTGAACGAAGACGGCGGTGTGATCGACGACCTGATCGTTTACAACATGGACGGCTGGTACCGTACCGTTGTTAACTGCGCCACCCGTGAAAAAGACCTGGAATGGATGGCAAAACAAAGCAAAGGCTTTGAAGTATCTCTGACTGAGCGCCCAGAACTGTCGATGGTGGCGGTGCAAGGCCCGAACGCCATTGCTAAAGTACAACAGGTTAAGCCAGAATCTTCGGAGCTGGTTGGCAGCCTTAAGATCTTCCAGGGCCTGCCGCAGAGTGACTGGTTCTTTGCCCGTACCGGTTACACCGGTGAAGACGGTTTAGAGATTATGGTACCGGAAGCTGAAATTGCTGACTTCTGGCAAGCACTGGTGGATGCCGGTGTTCAGCCTGCCGGTTTAGGTGCGCGTGATACCTTACGTTTAGAAGCAGGTATGAACCTGTACGGCAACGATATGGATGAGACCATCAGCCCATTACAGGCTGGCATGGGCTGGACCATCGCCTGGGAACCGGCCGAGCGTGACTTTATTGGCCGCAAAGCACTGGAAGAAGAGAAAGCCAAAGGTGATATTCCGAAACTGGTAGGTTTAGTGCTGGAAACCCGCGGTGTGATGCGTTCTCACCAGAAAGTGGTTGTCGATGGCATCGGTGAAGGAGAGGTCACATCAGGCACCTTCTCCCCTAGCTTGCAGCACTCCATTGCGATGGCCCGTGTACCCAAAGGCACCGGCGATAGCTGCGAAATTGAAATGCGGGGCAAATTAGTTCCTGCCCGCGTTGTGAAACTGCCGTTTGTGCGTAACGGTAAGAAGGTTTTTGAATAATATTCAGTACTTCAATCTTTCAGTCGATTGATTGGTTGTTTTTCAAAAGCAGCAACACAAAGATGCAGGACAGCATTTTTGCACAGCGCAGCTGCCCGAAGGGTGAAGTACATGGACGTACTGAATGCGCTGTTGCGATAGCAAATAGCTGAAAAATTACCAATTGATCGACAAACAATTTAAGTAAATTAAAAAGCGTCAGACCGTACGGAGAAAACTGATGAGCAATATCCCTACAGAATTAAAATACGTTGCATCCCACGAGTGGCTGCGTAAAGAAGAAGACGGCACCATCACCGTAGGTGTTACCGACTTCGCACAGGAACAGCTGGGCGACGTAGTATTCGTTGAGCTGCCTGAAGTAGGTACTGAAGTTGCCGCTGACGATGACATCGCGGTTGTTGAATCGGTAAAAGCAGCCTCTGATATCTACGCACCTATCTCGGGTGAAATCGTAGAAATCAACGAAGAGCTGGTAGACGCGCCAGAAAAAGTAAACGAAGACCCATACGGCGAAGCCTGGTTCTTCAAGATCAAGCCAGCCAACGAAGGCGACTACGACGGTTTATTAACGGCTGATCAGTACGAAGCTGAATGTAACTAAGCTATTTGGTTACAGAACTTCGATAAATCTCAAAAGCCTCGGCCTTGCTTCTGCACAACCGGGGCTTTTTCTTTTCTGACATAAAGACGTACGAGACATCCCATGACCACATTGTCTTTAAACACCCAGTCCTTAAAAGAGTTAGAACAGCGCGACAACTTTGTTGGCCGCCACATTGGTTCCGATGGCGCTGGCATTGATCACAGCGAAGAAAACGCCATGCTACAAAGCATTGGTGCTGACTCTCTGGATGCACTGACCGCTGAAATTGTACCGGCCGATATTCTGCAAGAGCCTTTCCTCGATATTGCTGACAGCCGTACCGAATTTGAAGCGCTGAACTACCTGAAATCTCTGGCCGAGAAAAACAAGGTCTTTAAAAGCTACATTGGCATGGGCTACCACGACACCATCGTTCCTCCGGTTGTGTTGCGTAACGTGATGGAGAACCCAGGCTGGTACACAGCATACACGCCTTACCAGCCAGAAATTGCTCAGGGCCGACTGGAATCGTTACTGAACTTCCAGCAAATGGTGATCGACTTTACCGGCATGGAACTGGCGAACGCCTCACTGCTGGACGAAGGCACTGCTGCGGCAGAAGCCATGGCGATGATCAAACGCTCCGTACGTAAGAACAAATCCAACACCTTCTTTATTGACGAAAACTGCCTGCCACAAACCATCGACGTGGTAAAAACCCGCGCCGAAGCCTTCGGTTGGGACGTACAGGTAGGTCCAGCCGCTGAAGCCGCCAACGCCGATGTATTTGGTGCACTGTTCCAGTATCCGGGCGTAGACGGTGAAGTAATCGACCTCACCGACGTGATTGCCGCCCTGCATGAGAAAAATGCACTGGCTGCGGTTGCCTCCGATTTAATGGCACTGGTGATGTTAAAAGCACCGGGCGAAATGGGTGCCGACATCGTACTGGGTAATGCCCAGCACTTTGGTGTCCCAATGGGCTTTGGTGGCCCTCACGCAGCATTCTTCGCCACCCGTGATGTCTACAAGCGCTCAATTCCTGGCCGTATTATTGGTGTGTCTATCGACGCTCAGGGCAAGCCTGCACTGCGTATGGCGCTGCAAACTCGTGAGCAACATATCCGTCGTGAAAAAGCCAATTCCAACATCTGTACCGCTCAGGTGCTGCTGGCGAATATGTCCGCTTTCTACGCGGTGTACCACGGCCCGAAAGGCCTACAAGCCATCGCCGGTCGTATTCACCGTCTGACCGATATTCTGGCGAAAGGTCTGCAAAGCAAAAACGTAGAAATCACCAACAGCCAGTGGTTCGACACCTTAACCATTAACGTCGCCAACCGTGATTCCGTTCTGGCACGTGCTGAAGCTGCTGAAATTAATCTGCGTATCGACGCCGATACCTTGGGCATCACCCTGAGCGAAAAAACTTCGGCCGAAGACATTGCTGAACTGTTCGACGTTATCATTGGCGAAGGCCACGACCTGGACGTTTACGCACTGGACGCTGACATCGTTGCCAACGGCAGCACCAGCATCGCAGAAAACGTCGTCCGTAATACCACATTCCTGACCCACCCAACCTTCAACAGCCATCACACTGAACATGAGATGCTGCGTTACATGAAGCGTTTGGAGTCGAAAGATTTGGCTATGAACCACAGCATGATCACGCTGGGTTCCTGCACCATGAAGCTGAACGCCACCACCGAAATGATCCCGGTGACCTGGAACGAATTCAGCAACGTTCACCCGTTTGCCCCTCAGTCTCAAACCGAAGGCTATGAGCAAATGATTGCTGAGCTGGACGATTACCTGAAGCAAGCGACGGGCTTACCGGCCATTTGTATGCAGCCAAACTCCGGTGCTCAGGGTGAATACGCCGGTTTGTTAGCCATTAAGAAATACCACGAGAGCCGTGGCGAAGGTCACCGTAATGTGTGTCTGATTCCACGCTCGGCTCACGGTACTAACCCGGCATCGGCGCAAATGGCGTCCATGCGTGTGGTAGTGACCGACTGCGATGAAGACGGCAACGTTGATTTCGCCGACCTGAAAGCCAAGGCCGAAGAGCTGGGCGATCAGCTGTCGTGCCTGATGCTGACCTACCCATCGACCCACGGTATTTATGAGCAAGGCGTACGTGAAATCTGCGACCTGATTCATGAACACGGCGGCCAGGTATACATGGACGGCGCAAACCTGAATGCTCAGGTAGGCATTACCTCTCCGGGTCATATCGGTGCTGACGTAACCCATATGAACCTGCACAAAACCTTCGCGATTCCACACGGTGGCGGTGGCCCGGGTATGGGTCCGATTGGTGTGGCAGCACACCTGGCGCCGTTTGTGGCGAACCACGCGGTACGCCCAATCGATAACGAATCCAAAGGCAACGGTGCGGTCTCCGCAGCGCCTTACGGTTCCTCTTCGATCCTGAACATCAGCTGGATGTACATCACCTTGATGGGCGGCAACGGCCTGCGTAAAGCGACTCAAATCGCACTGCTGAAAGCCAACTACCTGGCGAAGCGTCTGAGCACGCACTACCCGATTCTGTACTCAGGTCAGAATGGCCGTGTGGCGCACGAATGTATCGTTGACTTGCGTCCGATCAAAGCCGAAACCGGTATCACCGAAGTGGATATCGCTAAGCGTCTGATGGACTACGGTTTCCACGCGCCAACCATGTCGTTCCCGGTTGCGGGTACCTTTATGATTGAGCCGACCGAGTCTGAGTCTCAAGCTGAGATTGATCGCTTCGCTGACGCCATGATTGCCATTAAAGGCGAGATTGATGCCGTTGTTCGTGGTGAGTTAGACGCGGAAAACAATCCGCTGAAAAACGCTCCACACACCGCTGAAGTGGTTACCGGTGACTGGGAACGTCCTTACTCGCGTGAACTGGCGGCTTATCCGGTTAAAGATCTGGGCGCTCATAAGTTCTGGCCAAGCGTTGGCCGTATTGATGATGTGTACGGTGACCGTAACCTGATTTGTTCTTGTCCGGCGATTGAGAATTACGAGGACTGATCCTCGTTCTTCTTAAAAACGGAAGACATTAAAAACCCCGCTGGCTGAGAAGTTAGTGGGGTTTCGTTCAATTAAAGGAATATAAATTTTGAAATCATATACTCAACACTTGCTAATTATTTTGGCTGGACTGTTTTTATCGTCTTGTGGCGGTGGCGGTGGTAATAGCGAAACACCTTCGCCTGAAAACAACATCACTGTATCCACCCAAGTCACTGGTCCGGGGAGTATTGCCCCAACAAGTTCAACTAAAAGTCTTGGAGAGATTGTAGAATTCACGCTCTCACCAGCAGATGGATACAAAATTAATTTAGTGTCAGGCTGTGATGGTAATTTAGAAGGTAATATTTACTCGACTTCGGAGCTCACCGGAAACTGCAGCGTACAAGTTAGCTTCAGCCCAGCATTTTATGAACTTACAACACAAACAGATGGGAATGGCGTATTTGAATTTGAAAGAGTCCAGGTCATTGGGCAAGCAAATCTGACTATTACTCCAAACCCTGGGTTTATTATCGATCAAGTTATAGGATGCGGAGGTACTCTCAACGGTAACATCTACACAACATCTTTTCTCACCGAAGATTGCCTAGTGAGTGCAACATTTAAAAAAGCCTCCATTTTAGAAATGTCAGCGAAAGACTCTAAAACTCTATTACTTTCCTGGGGTGAAACACCAAATGCAGTCCATTATAACTTACTAATATCAACGATAGCAGAATCAAGCTTTTTACCCATTGCTACTCAAATTGAAAAAAATATTGGTCAATATGAATACTCTACGCCACTACACTTAACTTCAGATATACGCTTCAAATTAGAAATATGCACAAGTGACAACTGCATCGATAGTAATATCGTATCGTTTGATAAGAGCTATTCTGAAGTCATTACCTATATCAAGGCAAGTAATCCGGATACTCTAGATCGATTCGGTAATAAAATAGCTCTTAGTGCTGATGGAAATACTCTAGCAGTCTCCTCTATAACAGAACAAAGCAACGCGAAGGGAATAAATGGCGATCAAAATGACAACTCAATAAATAATGCAGGAGCTGTTTATGTATTTTCCCGTGGTAACTCAGGTTGGCAACAAGATGCCTATATAAAAGCATCGAATACTGATGAATGGGATGTTTTCGGATACTCAATTGCTCTTAATTCAGATGGTTCAATGCTAGTGGTTGGAGCACCTCAAGAAGACAGTGGATCAACACAAGTAAATGGAGATCAGGAGGACAATAGCCGATCGCGTATCGGAGCCGCATACGTTTTCAAGCAAACAAATAAAGTCTGGGAACAACAAGCTTATTTAAAACCCAGCCAACTTCCTCCAATTGGGCATAGACTCGAATTTGGTAAAGCTGTTTCAATAAACTCTGCCGGAGATCAAATAGCAGTTGGGAGTATATGGGGAAGAACCGGCAGCATTACCGGTGGGGTCGTCCACGTATTTGAATACGAAAATAATAGCTGGATTGAAACCCACACCCTTTCCGCTTCAAATACTGATAGCAGCGATCAGTTTGGCACATCTGTGAAAATGAGTGATGATGGAAAGACCATAGCAATTGGTGCCCCCTATGAAAGTAGCTCAGGCCAAAACCCATCAGATAACTTATTAAGGGAATCTGGTGCAGTATATATTTTTAATAAATCAAACAGTACATGGAATCAAACTGCTTATTTAAAAGCAGACCATCCAATTAAAGACAGTTTATTTGGATCAAACATATCATTAAGTGGTGATGGCACTACGCTCTCTGTTGGAGTTCCTGACGAAAGTAGCACTGGTGAAAATAATCCAAGTTCTACCTCTTTATCACGATCTGGAGCCGTTTACATATTCAAATCACTAAATAATACTTGGGATCAAATTCAGCTATTAAAATCGGAAAACAAAGAACAACTGGATGTCTTTGGAATGTCTGTTAGCCTTAATCAAAACGGAGATATTCTCGCTGTAGGCGCTCCTGGTGAAGGTGGTGGAGATTCTGGCTTTAACGGGGATCAATCATCAAATAGCATTGACTCCTCTGGCGCTGCTTACATATTTTCATACCAAAACGAAAGGTTCATTCAAAAAACCTATATTAAATCAAAGAAAGCTATTACCGAAACTGGTATAGGAAGCCAAATTAGCATTAGTGCTGATGGAGAAACTATGGCTGTAGGAGTTCCATTCGATGACAGTAGAGCTTCTGGTATTAATGGGAACCCTGAAGAAAGAGAGAATAGAAACTCTGGCGCTGTACTTATTTACTAATTTTTATTAGTTCAGTTGTAGTAGCTCAGACCCGGCCTGACAGGCATTTTACATTAATGCTTGTCAGGTCGAGTCAAATTTTTACTACTCCCACAACGCCCTCATCACCGCATCTGGCTCTTTAGCCACAACATTCAACAGCGCCAATGCAGGCCCCTGCGGAGTACGATCTCCGCGCTCCCAATGACGCAGCGTTGCAACGCTGATTCGTAGTTTCTCTGCAAACTGAACCTGAGTGAGGCCCAAACTCTTACGCAGCTTCGCTACATCCATCAACGGTAATTTGTAGCTTTTAGACTCGACGTCTTTGCCATCAACCAGGTCGATTGTTTCCTTCAAGCCTTTGGCGATACTTTCAAATGCTTCACTCATTGTCGACCTCCAACCGAATTCTTTAACAGAGCTTTCTGAGCTTGAAATATAATCCATTGGATTATCTCCACCAAAGTCCTTTTGGTTATAAACAGAGCTAGCTTGAGGCTATTGAATGGGCACGACGATCATTCGCAGTGAGAAACAGAAAAAGGAATGAGCTGCACCAGCTAAAGTTACTACGTGGAGCGTGGAGTCAGCAGATATAGAAGTCAGTTACAACCTCCCGCACTGGCACATCCCTCATGCTGAGCTAAAGTCTGAAGATACCAAGACTATTCAGGAGCCAGCAATGCCTCTCGTTCGCCTGATTTATGCCAGTAAAAAGACCGAAGACTGGAACGATTCTGAGTTAGAAGCTCTGATTAAAAGTGCCCAGGAGCATAATCATCGCCATCTGGTGACAGGTTGCTTATGCTTTAATCGCAAGTACTTTATGCAGTGTCTGGAGGGGTCACGTTCTCAGGTCAATCTGATCTACAACCAGATTATTCAGGATAAGCGTCATAAAGAAGTGGAGCTGATGTGTTATCAGTACATTGATGAGCGTGATTTTGGGCAGTGGGATATGTATTACGTGCCGGATTCCAAAATCACTCAGGAGCTGATTCTGAAGTACTCCGGTGTCAATGATCTGGACCCTTATGCCATGACCAACACCGGAGCACTGCGCTTTCTGAAAGAGGCCATTGAGCAGACCTCAGGAAGCCGCAGCTGATTGCTTTTCCTCTCTGGCTGCTGAATAAATACCAACAGCAGCCAGCAGTCCCAACAGAATTCCCGCCGACGACACCACAAAACCACCAAACGCATCGTGCGAGTTTGGCTCTAAAGTCATGCTGATCTGCATAACCAGGCCAAACGCTCCGATCACGCCTAAGCTGGCGACATAACCAATAATACGCCCGGGTTTACCACCAATTGAATGAAGTGCTGCGGCTGTAATCAGCCAGCCCGTTGCTAATACAGCCGGAATCAACTGAAACCCCTGAAAGACCATCGCCAATAGCGATAGCAGCACCAGAATCAGGAAAATTGCAGACAGTGTTTTTCTGAAGAGTTTCATCATTCCCTCGCGTGTCAGAAAAGAATGATTTCAATATAACAAGAGTGTTGGAGAAAGGTCAGCGGCAGGAAGTAAAGAAGCGTCGCCGTATAAGCGGCTATCAGCCAACTCATACGGCAAAGAAAACGTCAGAACAGTAAATCAGAAGAACAACTTCTGCAGCTCTTCACCGGGTTCTTCAGCGCGCATAAAGGCTTCACCAACGAGGAAAGCATGAACGTTATGATCGCGCATCAGCTTCACGTCGTCCGGCACCAGAATACCGCTTTCTGTTACCAGTAAACGATCCGACGGAACGTCTTTTAATAAGCCCAGCGTTGTATCTAAGGTCAACTCAAAGGTGTGCAGGTTACGATTATTAATACCCACCAGCGGCGTTGACAGCTTCAGCGCCGATTGCAGCTCTTCACCATCGTGTACTTCCACCAGCACGTCCATACCCAGCTCTTCTGCTAAGCCTGCCAGATCCTGTAATTGCATATCGCTTAACGCCGAAACAATTAACAAAATGCAGTCGGCATTTAATAAACGTGCTTCGTAGACGTGATACGGGTCGATTAAAAAGTCTTTGCGAATCACTGGCAGAGAGCAGGCATTACGAGCGGCGACCAAATAATCTTCATGACCTTTGAAATAGTCACGATCGGTTAATACCGATAAACAGGCCGCACCACCCTGCTCATACGATTCTGCGATTTTTTCTGGAATAAAGTTTTCGCGCAGCACACCTTTGGAAGGAGATGCTTTTTTAATTTCAGAAATAACGGCAGGTAATCCGGCATCCACTTTGGCTTTCATCGAGCGATAAAAACCACGCAGCTCAGATGCATCACGATCCGTTGCCTGCGCTTTAATTTCAGCTAATGGCAGAGTTTGGCTGCGTGCCGCAATTTCCTGCTCTTTGGTCGCCAGGATCTTTTTTAAAATAGTTGGAGTGTTCATATTTTCTGCTCTGTTACGCCTGACCGTCTTCAACAATATAAGTTGAGAAACTCACCAGCTCGAGAATTTTCTCATACGCCATGCCGCTATAGATAGCATCTTCCGCCATATCAACACCATCTTTAAAGCTGACCGCTAAGCCCGCGACATAAATCGCTGCACCGGCATTAATCGCTAACATATCCGCTGCTTTTTTCGCCGCGTCGCTATCACGCTTACGTAATGCATTTTTAATTAACGCCAAACTTTCTTCAGCGCTGTTAACGCTCAGACCAGATAAATCCTGACGTTCCAGACCAACATCTTCAGGCTTAATTTCAAACTCTCGAATTTCGCCATTTTTTAATTCGCAGGCGTAAGTTTCCGTAGCCAGAGAAATTTCGTCCAAACCGTCTTTGGAGTGAACGACCATAATATGGCCCGCACCCAAGCGCTGTAATACTTCGGCAACCGGGCGTACTAAGTCTTTACTGAAAACACCAATCAACTGGTTTTTTACGCCAGCCGGATTGGTCATCGGGCCAAGCACATTAAAAATAGTACGCAGACCTAACGCTTTACGCGGACCAATGGCGTGTTTCATCGCGCTATGGTGCTGCGGTGCAAACATAAAGCCGACACCCAGCTGATTAATACATTCGGCCACCTGATCGGAATTTAACGCCAGATTAACACCCGCCGCTTCTAATAAGTCAGCACTGCCTGAGCTGGAAGACACACCACGATTACCATGCTTCGCCACATGCCCACCAGCAGCTGCCACAATAAAAGAAGACGCACTGGAAACATTAAACAGATTGGCACCATCGCCCCCGGTACCAACAATATCGACTGCGTTATTGGCTTCGACTTTTACACCACTGGCCAGTTCGCGCATCACGGTTACTGCACCAACAATTTCGTCGATGGTTTCACCTTTCATACGCAGGGCAACCAAAAACGCGCCGATTTGAGCGTCGTCGCATTCACCAGTCATAATCTGGCGCATAACCGCAGTCATTTCGTCAGTGGTTAAATCCTGTTGCTCAACCACACGGGCCAATGCTTGTTTAATGTCCATGTTTTCTCCCGTGTTTAAATCGTGGTTTTTAGAAAATTAGCCAATAAATCATGGCCATGTTCGGTCAGAATGGATTCCGGGTGGAACTGCACACCTTCAATCGCCAGTTCTTTATGACGCACACCCATAATTTCTTCCATACTGCCGTCTTCATTTTCGGTCCAGGCGGTAATTTCCAGGCACTCAGGAATGGTGTCTTTATCAATCACCAGTGAGTGATAACGGGTGGCGTTATAACCTTCGGTTAATCCGGCAAATACCCCCGAATCTTTATGATGAATGGGTGAGGTTTTACCGTGCATCACCCGGCCGGCGCGAATAATGTCACCACCAAATGCCTGACCAATACTCTGATGGCCCAAACAAATACCGAGAATGGGTAATTTACCAGCAAAGTGTTTAATCGCCGCCATCGAAATACCCGCTTCGTTCGGGGTGCATGGCCCCGGCGAAATCACCAAATGGTCCGGATTTAAGGCTTCAATTTGTTCGATGGTAATTTCATCGTTACGAAACACTTTTACATCAGCGCCCAGCTCAGCAAAATACTGAACCACGTTGTAGGTAAACGAGTCGTAGTTATCAATCATGACTAACATAGTGTGTACTCCTCTGCCTTAATCCTGATCCAGTCCAGCTTCCGCCATGGCAACCGCACGGAACATCGCACGACCTTTATTCATGGTTTCTTTCCATTCCAGACGCGGCACAGAGTCCGCTACCACACCGGCGCCTGCCTGAATATTCAGCACGCCATCTTTAATCACTGCCGTACGGATCGCAATGGCGGTATCCATATTGCCGTTCCAGCTTAAATACCCCACAGCGCCGCCATAAACACCACGCTTGGTGGATTCAAATTCGTCGATAATTTCCATCGCCCGGATTTTAGGCGCACCACTTAAGGTGCCTGCCGGATGAACCGCACGTAATACGTCCATCGCGGTAATGCCATCTTTCACTTTGCCTTTGACGTTGGAAACAATGTGCATCACATGGCTGTAGCGTTCGACCACCATTTGATCGGTCACTTCAACTTCGCCGGTTTGTGCCACACGACCAACATCGTTACGACCCAAATCGATCAGCATTAAATGTTCAGCAATTTCTTTCGGGTCAGCTAATAATTCGGCTTCCAACGCCTGATCTTCTTCTTCGGTCTGGCCTCGGTAACGAGTACCGGCAATCGGGCGAACCGTGACTTCACCGTCTTCTAATCGTGCAAGAATTTCCGGAGAAGAACCCACCACGTGGAAATCCCCTAAGTTCAGGCAATACATATAAGGTGAAGGGTTTAATGTGCGTAATGCCCGATAAATATTCACCGGATCACCGGAATATGGCACCTGCATTCGCTGAGAAATCACACACTGCATAATGTCGCCGGATAACACGTATTCTTTAATGTTATCCACCGCGTCCATAAATTCCTGCTCACCAAACAATGAGCGGAAATCACTTTCAGCAATTTCTTTCGGTTCTGCCAGAGGCTGACCAATTTCACCCTGATAGGGCGTACGAATTTGCTGGCGCAGTTGTTCAATACGTTGCTCGGCTTTTTCCAAGGCATTTTCAACCGCAGGATTGGCCATCACAATTAAATGCAGTTTGCCACTGAGGTTATCGAACACCACCACTTCTTCCGACACCATCAATAAAATATCAGGAGTCTGCAGATCGTCTTTAGGGCAGGTCGCTTTTAGTTTAGGCTCAATATAACGAATGGTGTCATAGCCAAAATAACCCACTAAACCGCCGTCAAATTTCGGCAGGCCATCTAAAGTTGGTACGTTAAATTGCTGCTGAAATTCGCTGATATATTGCAGCGGATCTTCCACCTCGAACTGTTCGGCGATGTTGCCGTCTTTTTCGATCTGAATTTGCTGACCATACACCTTCAAGACTTCGCGGCAAGGTAAACCAATAATGGAATAGCGCCCCCACTTTTCACCGCCCTGTACCGACTCAAGCAGGTAGGTATAAGGCTGGGCAGCCAGTTTCAGAAAGGTTGTTAGTGGCGTATCAAGATCGGCCAACACCTGACGGGCGACCGGTATGCGGTTATAACCCTGCTCTGCCAGGGCCTGGAATTGTTGCGGTGTCATAAAAAACCTTTGGAGACTTGTTTGTTAACACAGTGAAAAACAGCCATATGCGGGCTGCACAGAAGGTTTACTGCGTTAATACCATCGCTGGGTCAGATGCTGACCCTGCTGTAACGGGCGGTTATATTGGAAAAACACCGCGATCTCCGATAATCAGGGGAAATGTGATTGGGTAGCCGAACTATACCAGATAAGGCGCTTGCGACAAGACCAGATAAAACGTGAGCGAAATCGGCTGGCACGGTTACTCACGCCAATCGAGGCAGGGCCAGTGTCGTTGTGAGGCAACCGTGCGGAGTTTGTTATTTGGATTCAGCACCACTGGCTGGGCAACCTGCTCCAGCAAGGGAATATCGGAGTGGCTGTCGGTGTAAAACGCAGCATCGCCAAAACTCAGGCCACGCTCCTTTAAAAACTGCTGCGCCAGCTCAACCTTGCCATCGCCGTAACACATTGGCTGTTGCAGCCCACTAATCTCGCCATCCGTTTGCGCCAAGCGATTACTGATCACGTGAGGAATGCCCAGTGCGTTAGCATAAGCGCGGGCAATCACATCATCCGAGCCGGTAATCATAACCAGTTCGGTTCCCTGTCGCTTATAGGCAAATAACAAGGAAGCCGCTTGTGGGTATATATGGAAGTTGCCGCGTTCCTGAAAAAAATCATCCACACGCTGCTGATACTCAGCCAGTGTCATACCACGAGTGCGGATACGATAATAATTAGATAGTCGGGCGTGGGTGACCTTGCCTTTTTTATAGGCACGATACAGAGATGCCAAAGCCTGCATAGCTTCAACCATGGCCCAGCGCTCACGTTTGAAACGCCATTTAATCCACAGACTGCTGGCATCTTTGTTAATCAGAGAATCGTCGAGATCAAAAAAGACTACCGGCAGATTGTATACCTGCATTCGGGCATGCTCGCTGTAAATGAGCGGTGAAGGTTATCACAGGCTGCTATCAACCCCCAGCGCAGCCAGGCGCCAATGGCTCAGAGTGGCAGCTGAAATCGCATCAGGATACGCCACCGCAAGCTGCTGTAAGCCCTGCCATACAGCACTGGCATGGGTGTCCATACCAAACAGTTTGAGCGATGCCAGTATTCTGGTCAGGCGTTTATGGTTATGGTTGTCCGGTGTCATCCAGTGAAACTGGGCCACATCTTCTGGCACCAGCAATTCAAACCCTTGCGGAGTTTCACGCAGCACCACACCATAAAACTCCAGCATACGCAGCAAAGCCCGGTGCAGTTCCAGCTGCAGTTCATAATTATTCTGAAACTCAAGCGCCACATGCTCAGAAACAACCGGCGCTTCGGGGTTATAAGCACTGGGGCTGGTCAGCGGAAATAACCACTGAATGTAATCATGACAGCTTTCCAGCTCATTATCAGAGAAAGCCAGAATACCCGATAAGGTTCTGCCACGATGATCAGTGCGTGCGCCCGAATAGAAGGCTATTAAAGGGTGCATAGTCTGCTCACATAATCCATATCAGCATCCAGTATAGACAGAAAACCATAGCTGACAGCTTCCTCAAAACAAAAGTACAGGAAGTTGTATTGCCTTATAAATAGTTGACCTAAGGCATGGTCATCATCCCCGGAATCATCCATTCTTAAATGGAACCTAACAAAAGGAGCGACCATGAAAGGTTTGGAAATCAGCTTTCGCGACATCGAACACTCAGACGGTATTGAGCAAACCATTCGGGAGAAAACCAATAAGTTAACCGCCACCTTTGATAACATCACAGGCATTCGGGCGGTGGTTGCCATGCCCCATAATCACAGCAACAAGGGTAAATTAGCGCATGTATCGCTGGAGATTGGCTTGCCGGGAGAAACCGTTGCCATCACCAACGATAACCATGACAACACCGACCATGAAGATATGTATGTTGCGGTGCGTGACGCGTTTGATAAAGCGCAGCGTAAGATCCGCAAGATTCACGACAAACGTGTCGATAAAAACCGTCGCATGACGGCATAAGTTATTTGTACTGAGTACAGAAGCGGATAAATCCGACATCCGCAAACAAAAAAGCCACCCGACAGAGGTGGCTTTTTTGATTCCGAGATCAGAAACGCGTATTAAGCCGTTTCAAACATCTCTTCTTCCAGCTCGAACAAGGACTCAGAACCGCCTTTCACAGCAGCTGTCAGACCAATGTAACGTGGCAGCAGACGCTTAACGTAGAAGCGTGCAGTCGATACTTTCGCCTGGTAGAACTTGTCGTCTTGCTTATCCAGCGCAACAGCAGCCATCTTCGCCCACATGTAAGCCAGAGCGGTGTAACCAAATACCATCAGGTATTCAACCGATGCCGCACCGATTTCGTTTGGATTGCCTTGTGCACGATCAATAACCCACTGGGTCAGGTCGTTCAGGTTTTCCAGAGCGGCTTTCAGAGGCTCGATGAACTCAGCCATCGCTTCGTTACCTGCCTGAGACGCAACGAATTCGTTGATGTCGTCTTCAAACAGTTTAAAGAACGCGCCATTGTTACCCACAATCTTACGGCCCATCAGATCCAGTGCCTGGATACCGTTGGTGCCTTCGTAGATTTGAGTAATACGGATATCACGAACGTGTTGCTCCTGGCCCCACTCACGGATAAAGCCGTGACCACCAAATACCTGCTGGCCTGCAATTGCAGATTCCAGAGCATTGTCAGTCAGGAAGGCTTTAGCAACAGGAGTCAGCAGTGCCAGCATCGCACTAGCGTGCTTCTTCTGCTCAGCGTCGTCAGAGAACTTAGCAATGTCTAACCACTTAGCAACGTAAGTGGAGAATGCACGGCCGCCTTCAGTCAGAGCACGAGAGGTCAACAGCATACGACGTACATCCGGGTGTACGATGATTGGGTCAGCTGCTTTATCTTTTGCCTGAGCACCGGTAGGCGCACGGGATTGGATACGGTCACGTGCGTATTCAACCGCGTTCTGGTAAGACGCTTCAGCCGCGCCAATACCCTGGATACCAACACCCAGACGCTCGTAGTTCATCATAGTGAACATCGCTGCCAGGCCCTGGTTTTCTTCACCAACCAGCCAGCCTTTAGCGCCGTCGAAGTTCATCACACAGGTAGCAGAACCTTTAATACCCATTTTGTGTTCGATAGAACCACAACCCATGGTGTTGCGCTCGCCTAAAGAACCGTCTTCGTTCACCAGGAACTTAGGTACTAAGAACAGGGAAATACCTTTAGGGCCTGCTGGTGCATCTGGCAGCTTTGCCAGTACCAGGTGAATGATGTTCTCAGCCATGTCGTGCTCGCCCCAAGTAATGAAGATCTTGGTGCCAGTTACGTCGAATGAGCCATCGGCATTCGGAGCGGCTTTGGTGCGGATAATACCTAAGTCAGTACCCGCGTGAGGTTCGGTCAGGTCCATCGCACCTGCCCATACACCGGAATACATGTTTGGCAGATACTTCTCTTTCAGTTCCTGAGAACCGTGAGCATTCAGAGACAGACAAGCGCCTGCAGTCAGCATCGGTGCCAGGCCAAAGGCCATGTTAGCGCCCTGAACCATTTCTTCCATCTGGCCAACCAGAGTTTTTGGCATGCCCATGCCACCAAACTCAGGGTTACCACCCAGACCGTTCAGACCTGCTTCAACGTAAGTCTGATAAGCTTCTTTGAAGCCTGGAGCAGCGGTAACTTCGCCGTCTTTCCAGGTAGAGCCCTGCTCGTCACCTTCGCGGTTAATCGGTGCCAGAACCTGGCTGGCGATTTTGCCACATTCTTCCAGGATCGCTTCGGCGGTTTCTACATCCACCACACCTTCCAGACCCGCTAACGAACTCCACAGTTTGTCAGCTTCAAAAACTTCGTTCAGGACAAAGCGCATGTCGCGCAATGGTGCCTTATATTCTGCCATGATTCACCTCGTGTAGATTGTTCGTTTTGTCATTGGCTCCAGCGACGCCAATCAACAAAACGCCGCTATTGTAACGGCTGAAATCAAATTGCCTATACCCAAATGCAAAAAACCGCGCCAACACGCAGGTGAGGCACGGTTTTTTAATCAAAATCCGGTGTTATCAGAACGCGAAGTGTTCTTCATCCAGATCCATCAGAGTGTCTGCACCCGCAACCATAGTAGCAGCGTGAGACGCTGTACGTGGCAGAATACGAGTGAAGTAGAAGCGTGCTGTGGTCAGCTTGGCTTTGTAGAAATCTTCTTCAGTGGTACCGGCAGCCAGAGCGTCTTGTGCCGCTTTCGCCATCTTAGCCCACAGGTACGCCAGCGTTACGTAGCCAGAGTACATCAGGTAATCTACAGAAGCAGAGCCTACTTCGTCACGATCTTTCATAGCGTTCATGCCAATTTTCATGGTCAGATCGCCCCACTCTTTGTTCAGCTTAACCAGCGGCTCAACGAACTGTGCCATGGCTTCATTTTCTGCGTTTTCTTTGCAGAAAGTGTGAACAATCTTAGTGAAGTTTTTCAGGCTTTGGCCCTGAGTCATCAGAACTTTACGGCCTAACAGGTCAAGTGCCTGAATACCAGTGGTACCTTCGTAGATGGTCGAGATTTTAGCATCACGTACCAGCTGCTCCATACCCCACTCAGCGATGAAACCGTGACCACCAAATACCTGAACACCCAGGTTAGTGGCTTCGTAACCAGTTTCAGTCAGGAACGCTTTGGCGATTGGCGTCAGGAAGCCCAGCAGCTCATCAGCGGCTTTTTTGTCTTCGTCAGTGTTGCCTTTATGAACGATGTCATTTTGCAGTGCAGTCAAGTAAACCAGTGCACGACCACCCTCAGCAAATGCTTTCTGAGTCAGCAGCATTTTACGAACGTCTGGGTGAACGATGATTGGATCAGCTGCTTTCTCTGGCGCTTTAGGGCCAGTCAGAGAACGCATGGCCAGACGATCTTTGGCGTATGCCAGAGCGCCCTGGAAAGAACCTTCAGCTGCCGTCACACCCTGCAGAGCAGTACCGATACGAGCGGTGTTCATAAAGGTGAACATGCAGTTCAGACCTTTGTTCTCAGGGCCAATCAGGAAGCCTTTAGCGCCATCAAAGTTCATCACACAGGTAGAGTTACCGTGGATACCCATTTTGTGTTCGATAGAACCACACACAACATCGTTACGATCCGCTACTGCGCCATCCGCAGAAACGTTGAACTTAGGAACGATGAACAGAGAAATACCTTTAGTACCTTCTGGTGCACCTGGCAGACGAGCCAGAACGATGTGCACAATGTTCTCAGCCATGTCGTGTTCACCGGCAGAGATAAAGATCTTGGTACCAGAGATAGAGTAAGAACCGTCAGCATTTGGCTCAGCTTTGGTTTTCAGGATACCCAGGTCAGAACCACAGTGAGGCTCGGTCAGACACATGGTACCCGTCCACTCACCGCTAACCAGCTTGGTCAGGTAGGTATCTTTCTGCTCTTGAGTACCCCAGGAAGAGATAGTGTTCATCGCACCGTGAGACAAACCCGGGTACATACCCCAAGACCAGTTAGCAGTACCAACCATCTCAGAGATAACATTGCTCAGAGACTCTGGCAGGCCCTGACCACCCACTTCTTCGTCGTGAGACAGTGTTGGCCAACCGCCTTCAACAAACTGAGCATAGGCTTCTTTAAAGCCAGTAGGAGTCGTTACAGAGCCATCTTCGTGACGAGTACAGCCTTCTTCGTCACCAACACGGTTCAGAGGAGCAATAACATTTTCACAGAATTTAGCACCTTCGGTGATAATGGCATCAACCATTTCCGGAGTAGCGTTTTCAGCATAAGCTGGCAGGCTGGCGTAATGTCCTGGCACATCCAACACTTCGTCCATTACGAACTTAATTTCACGCAGGGGAGCTTTATACTCTGGCATAGCGACTGACCTCTTTGCCTTATATGTTTTTGCAGCATCGTGCTGCTGGTTATTAGTAAGACAACGTTAATCGCTGCCTTTTCAAACAAGTGTTTGAAACATACGTTCGCCTACCACCATTGTCAACCCTATCGCACAGAACAATCCGCGACTTTTTATCCTAGCCAACACAGGTGTATTGAAATTTGAGAAATAATAAAATAATTGATCCGACATTCAGGACAGATAGGGAAATAATCAGGCAACAGCGTTGATCAGGTCACCGGCTTTGGGGGCATCCGGTACAGAAATTTCCAGCAGGAATGCGTTAATGCGACGCATTCGGGCATTTTGTTCAGAGAAAGTATCCGCAGCAGATACCCGCTCTTGTGACTCAGCAGATTCATTATTCTTCTGATCGTTGTCGGCACGCTCTGTGGTTTGCTCGTCTTGAGAATCGTCTTCGCTGGCTTCAACGCGCTGCTCACGCTGCTGAGCACTGATTTCAGCCCGGGCCGTCGCTGCTTGCTGCGAAGCCTGAGCTGCAACCTGACGATCCTGACTGGAAGGTTCCGCCGGAGCCAGAGCAGCGCGTTGAACCTGCTGCATTTTCTCCAGCGTTGCTTGTGGATCTCCCGGAATCACACTGACATCAATCGGGACTTCTCCGGCAACTGCATAACGCACTCCATCTGGGCCACGTTGATAGGTATAACTTGGTGTTCCTGCCAATTGCCCACCCACCGCTGCATGTGCAGCTTCGTGTGCTTTGACTTCGGCATCACGAGTTTTCAACTGACGAATCTGAGCAAGATCAGCTTCCTGCTGGCGTTGCTCGGCTGTTTCACGGCTAGCTTCCTGTTCACGACCAGAAGCTTGTTCAGGACTTGTCTCATCAGAAATACCTGTCTCTTCAGAAGCTGCTATGGCTTCGCTGTCGGTCGACGTATCGCTCTGAATTGCTTGATTAACCGGAGGACTTTGTTCACTGATACGGCGGCCGGCTTCGCTGATCGATACTTCTTCAACCGGAGCAAAAGCCACAGAATCCGTATTTTCCGCACCATCCACAGCAGACACGCCTGCACCGCCGACGATATTCGCCGGTGCAGCTGGTGCAGTAATCTGGTTCGTGTTGATGGCGATTTGCATGTTACGCTCGTTCCGGTTTTGTTATTGAATACCGGGTTCTTATTTAATACCGTGCTCTCTCAGACCCGATGCTCAGGCCTGAATATCAATAATAGACCCTAAGGTGCGGTCTTCAGCTTCTAATACTCTGGCATTCGCTTCGACAGAACGTTCCCCTTCTTTTAAATCGGTAGCAGCCTGAGCCAGCTGATCCGGACCTTCAACCGGGCGTTCTGTGGTTGCATCAACAACATCCTGCGCTGCGCGACGCACCTGATCCGTACCCTGACTGATCCCGGCTGATGCCGTTGTAAATGCTGAACCTGTGGTTGAACCAATATTCATAGCCACCTCCGCTAACGTTTAATGCCAAATTGTTTATATTTTAAACAGCAATATACACAGAAGCCAGCTTATCGCTGGCTTCTGTTAGATTGAAAAATTATATCGCTAAAGTTTTAAGCGATTGGGCGGTCAGCTTGCTGCAGCGTCATAAAACATCGCATTCGGATCATTTTTTGCCGCAGGTTTCAGAATCTCATCCAGCTCTTTTGGCTGTTGTGTCACCTGATGATCCGAGTTGATGCCCAGCTTGCGGAACAGATCCTGATCTTTATTCGCTGCCGGATTCGGGGTCGTTAGCAGGCACTCGCCGTAAAAGATGGAGTTGGCTCCGGCAAAGAAACACATCGACTGCATTTCTTCCGTCATCTCCTCACGGCCAGCACTTAACCGCACATGAGATTTGGGCATCATAATCCGCGCGACGGCAATGGAGCGGACGAAGTCCAGTGGGTCCAGATCTCCCTCGGCTTCCAGAGGTGTTCCTGCCACTTTAACCAGCTGGTTAATCGGTACAGAATCCGGATGCTGGGGCAAATTAGCCAGTTGTACCAGCAACCCAGCGCGGTCTTTATTATTTTCACCCATACCTAAAATGCCACCGGAGCAAACTTTCATTCCGGCTTTACGCACGTTATCCAGTGTTTCTAAACGATCAGAATAGGTACGGGTGGTAATAATTTCGCCGTAGTACTCCGGTGAGGTATCCAGGTTGTGGTTGTAATAATCCAGCCCGGCTTCAGCCAGGCGAGACGACTTATCTTCATCCAACATGCCCAGAGTCATACAGGTTTCCATACCTAAATCTTTGACACCTTTGACCATCGCCAGTACATAAGGCATGTCTTTTTCACGCGGAGAGCGCCAGGCGGCTCCCATACAAAAGCGATCAGAGCCCGCGGCTTTGGCGGCTTTGGCTTTTTCGATAACCGCCTCCACTTCCATCAGCTTTTCTTTTTCAAGCTTGGTATCGTAGCGAGCACTTTGAGGGCAATAAGCGCAATCTTCCGGACAAGCACCGGTTTTAATGGAGAGTAAAGTGCTGACCTGCACCTGATTCGGATCAAAATGCTGGCGATGAATGCTGTGTGCCTGAAACAACAAGTCATTCATTGGCATCGTTAACAGCGCTTCAGCTTCTGCTACCGTCCAGTCATGACGCAATCCATTTTCTTTTTCAGCCAAGTGACCCATACCCAAATTCCAATCACTGTAAATAATAGTTATGGCTAAATACTAATTAACCAAGGGACGCGGTCAACTTTGAAGGCAATTACAGGGAACATCCGCTCACTTTTTAGCCAGCTGTTAAATGATCACCAGGAGTGTGAACTCTGCCTGCAGCCCACACGGCAACGCCTGTTTATTTGCGAAGCCTGTAGAGCACTGCTGCCCAGCCTTTATTCACCCTGTTCACAATGTGGAGAAGAGATGCCTGGGCACGGATACGTCAGTACTGGCACAAGCAAACGCTGTGGTCAGTGCCAAACCCGCCCTCCTGCGTTTGATTACGTTGTCTGCCAATACCGCTACCAGCCGCCGATCAGCCATTGGGTTCTGAAGATGAAGGACAAACGTCAATTTATCTGGGCGGAAAAAATTGCCCAGCTGATGCAGCAAAGTCCACCTACCATGTTGAACAAGGTGGATCAGATTGTATTTATTCCGTCACACCCGTTGCACCGCTTTCAACGAGGCTTTAATCCAGCAGAATGGATTGCCCTGGAGCTGAGTCGTGCTTTTGCGATTCCACTGGTAACAAATGCATTAATCAAAGGCTCAGGTAAAGATCAGCGCCAGGTTAATTTACAAAACAGTTTACGTAAAGGCTCAGCCCAGCTCACTGGGCAACATATTCTGATTATTGATGATGTAATGACAACCGGTGCCACACTTGATGTCGCGGCATCATTATTAAAGCAACAAGGCGCCCGCTTGGTTGGCGCCTGGGTATTTGCCCGAACTCCTAAATACGATTTCAGTAACTCCCACCCCTAACCCTAAACTCAGTCCCAAGCCTGATTCAAACCGGAAAATCCGTCATACTAGGCCTCTTTTGTATCGATATTGAATATTATGTCTGATCACCCTTACAGCCGCCTGACACCCACAGCCGTTATGGATGCCGTTGAATCCTTGGGATTCTTATGTGACGCCCGTGTTTTTGCGTTAAACAGTTACGAAAATCGTGTGTATCAGGTGGGCATCGAAGAACAGAACCCATTGATTGTGAAGTTTTATCGTCCCAGACGCTGGAGTAAATCCTGCATTCAGGAAGAGCATGATTTCCTGCATGAACTTAAGCAACAGGAATTACCGGTTATTGCTCCGCTTGAGATCAATAACCAAACCTTATTTGAATTTGATGGTTTTTATTTTTCACTCTTTCCAAGACAAGGTGGACATGCACCCGAGATCAGCAATGAAGACGATCTGGAATTATTAGGCCGCTGGCTTGGGCGCCTACATTTAATTGGCGAAAAAACTCACTTTAAGCACCGCCCTCAAATTGCCGGAGTGCCCGATCTGGAACTGGCCTCACAACAGGTGTTGTCGAGTGGTTTAATGCCAGATGAATATCAGGCAGCCTATACCTCTTTGATAACGGACTTACGTCAGGAAATTCAACAGGCTTATTTACCGCAAGCCCAAACACAAATCCGATTGCATGGCGATTTACATAGCGGCAACTTATTACTGCGCGACGAAAATCTGTATCTGGTTGATTTTGACGATTGCCTAACCGGCCCGGCAATGCAGGATATCTGGATGCTATTAAGTGGTGATCGATATGAACAGCAGCAACAGTTGCAAGTGATCTGTGAGGGTTATGAAATGTTCCGGCCATTTCCAACCAATGAATTACCCCTGATCGAAGCACTGAGAACATTACGTATGATTAAATACGCCGCCTGGTTATGTGTGCGTTGGCAAGACCCTGCTTTTCCGGCAGCGTTTCCCTGGCTAACCAGCCATCAATTCTGGTCGCAGCATACCTTATCGTTACGCGAGCAACTCGCTGCGCTCCGAGAACCTACGATTCAGCTGCCCAATTTTAATATGTAGAGAGTTTTCATCTGTAAAAAGTCTTAACGGGATAATCGTTTTTAATCTGTAGAAACAAAAAAACGGATGCCGAGGCATCCGTTTTTTGTTTTATCACTATTACTGATTAACGACGGCCAGAGCGACGTAATGCAGCAGGAGTGTAATCTTTCTGAGAACGAGTGAAGCCAAACTTGTAAGAGCTGTCTTCTTCGTTATCCAGACCCATAACCAGGTAGCGACCAGAGTTCAGATCATACAGAGTCTCAACGGCGTACCAAGGCACTTTCGCATCGTAGAACATCAGGTTGTGTGCTTCTGCTACACGCCACAGTTCACCACGACCATCGTAGTGGTCGATGGCTGATGCTTGCCAGGTGTCCTCATCAATGTAGAACACACGCTTGCCATAGATGTGACGCTTGCCATCTTTCAGAGTCGCTTCAACTTTCCACACGCGGTGCAGTTCGTAGCGGGTCAGTTCCTGATTGATGTGACCAGGCTGAATGATTTCATCGTACTTAACATCTTCGTGGTTCAGCTTGTAAGCATTGTATGGGATATACAGTTCTTGCTTGCCAATCAGTTTCCAGTCGTAACGATCTGGTGCACCATTGTACATATCGAAGTTATCGGAAGTACGCATACCATCGGAAGCGGTACCCGGACCATCGTATGCCACCTGAGGAGCACGACGTACACGACGCTGACCCGCGTTATAAACCCAGGCTTTACGTGGCTCTTTTACCTGGTCCAGTGTTTCGTGAACCAGCAGTACGTTACCTGCCAGACGCGCAGGAGATACAACATCTTGCTTGAAATAGAACAATACGTTGCTGTCTTTATCCGGGTTAAAGTCACTCAACTTATTACGGAAGGTAAATTCATCTTTAAAACGAACAAGCTGGTAATCACCGTTTGCCTGTGGTGTCGCCTGACCCGCAATACGGGTAACAGAACCACCACGATAACGCACGATATGGTTCCAGATAACTTCCAGACCGTTAGAAGGAATCGGGAAAGCAACCCCTTCTACGTAGTTTTCCATGCCGTTACCACCAGCGATCAGGCTGGTTTCAGTTGCATTCTTTTTAGTAACGTCATAAATGCTATCCGGGTAGCCTGACGAACGACGTGTTTCGTATACCGGCATACGATAGGTTTCCGGATACTTTTCAAACATCGCTTTCTGACCATCGGTCAGCTTGTCGGCATATTCCTTATAATTCGCCGCCGTAATTTCAAACTTCGGCTTGTCATTCGGGAATGGGTCAACCAGACGCTTATCGCCTTGCGTGAAGCCCGCAGGGAACTCAGTGATACCACCAGTCCATGCCGGAATTTCTCCACCATTACCAGCCATCTCAGCACCCATAGGTGTCAGAGACTTACCCAGCTCTGCCGCTTGCTCAGGGGTAACAGCTGCGTTAGCAGCTGCGACCATCACGGACAGCGCAATCGCGCTGCCCAGTTTTTTATAAGATTGTTTTAACATAATTGTTAAACCTCAAATTACCGATTTTCTACTTATTAGAATGAGTACTTGGCAGATAATGTGACATTGTCACGATCTTTAATCTGGTTGTAGTCACCACCGCTGAAGTTGGTGTAACCAACATCAACCGAAGTGCGGTTCTGATAAACGAACGACACAGACAGACCTGTTGTCAGACGATCATTAATAAACTGCGCACCTGGCTCTGGGCCATTACCCTGGTCATACGCTAATGACAAACGTGGAGAAACATTCACACCGGCAAAAGCATTGTTGAAATCCATGGTGGCACGAACACGGATACCACCAGACAGGTCATCAACAAAGCCTTTATCATTACAGTATGACGTATTTGCATTTTGAGATGCATTTGGAACGCTTCCACCACCTGCTGTTGGAAGTGTAGCCGCAGAACATGCATCCAGGTTTGAAGGCAGTCCCGCAAAAACGCCTGAGTTCTCACCAATACCGTATGCACCAGAGCGGCCATAGCGAGCATCGTTGGTGCTAGGCAGGTCATCGACATAAGTCAGACCAATTTCAGAGATTAAAGAGATACGGTCAGCACCCCAGGTCTGATCGTAGAACTTGATAAAAGTCATCTGAGCTTGCCAGATATCAAATTCATCAAAGCCTTGGGCAATTTCACCATAGAGCTGCTGAGCACCGCCGGCTTCTTCAGCACGCTGCTGATACAAACGGCTCCAAGGTGTACCGGTACCGGCTAACAGAACCTCAAATGCGTTCCACTGTACTGGGGCATCTGGCTTATAGCTGATTTCACCCGAGATGGATGCACCACCCTCTGTGCTGGTTGCAAAAGAAACGCCCGAGATCTGCAGATCTTCAGGGTACGCGATCTGATAAAGAGGACGATAGGTATCGAAAGTAGCATCATCATTAACACTACGGTCATCACCATTGCCTAAGAAGCCTGCACGATCCTGGTTGGTCACTGCACCATTAATATACGGCAAACGGCTGTGGATATTCATATGGTAGAAACCAAATTCGGTATCACCTAACTCTTCTGAATACCAGCGAACAGCTAAACCATACTGACCAGAGTCTTTCGGTTGATCATCTTCAAGACGCTCGGTAATTGGAGCAACACGGTCAGACAGTGGTACACCACGTGCTATTTCGTCATCGCGTAAAGCAATCAGGTCATGCTCATCAGCGGTACCACCCAGTACTACCGGGCCACAGCCATCCGCCACAAAATCAGCAGTCGAGAAGAAAGTACCACATGGGTCGGTACGGGTTTTTTCCCACTCTAATTGATAGAAAGCTTCTAACGTTACGTCAGCAGTCAGACCAATCGAGGTATATAACATCTCTACCGGCAGCAGACCTTCTTTAATTTCAGCACCTGGCTTCCGGAACGCAGATGCATCCACTGGGTTAATGCTATTAATACCACCCTGAATAAAAGTGGATTCACCCCAACTGACAACCTGACGACCTAAACGCAGGTTTACTGGGGTATCACCAAAGTAATAATCCGCCCAAACATAAGCATCCAACAGCTCAGCGCCTTTACCGGCTGCATCCTTAGTTGCGTCGTTAAAACGCTTAAACTCCGGATCATCATCCATAATTGCCGCATCGTAGTAAGCACGCGCACGGAAGAAAGCACCGTAGTTTTCGTAGCTGATTTCCAGATCAGAGCTCCATTTCACAACGTTGGTGTAAATGTCTCCCTGCTCATAATTCAGCGTACCGTCATCGTAGTTAAAAGAAGAACCTGACGTTGATTCTCCAACACTCGCCCCATTGGGAATTGCAATCTGACCCTTATCACGGTCTTCAACACGCCAACCGATGCCGTAGCTGACGGTATTATCCCATTGTGCGTTTACATCACCGAAATTAAATTCAACAGCGTGGGCCCCAAATGAAGCAGCTGAAATTGCAAGTGCTAACGGAATTTTTCGCATAGCTAGCCAGCTCTCTTTATTGTTATTCATACCTGACTCCAAAAATTATTATTTTTTGCAGAATTTTTTGGGCCTCTGACTGTTAGCCAGAGGCCATGTTAATTAGTTTTCGTTTGCTAATTTAGTATCGTCACCAACATTCAGACCTTCGCCATCGGTGGCAAAGAAGGATGCTGTTTGTGTGATCATCTCTGCAAATACAGTTGGAGCATCTGCTGAAGACATGGTGCCGTGAGTACCTTGGTTAAGCTTACTAACTAACATTTGTTTTTCATCTGCATCAGCAATACTTGCTGTCACATTATCCAGACCAAGCTGACTAATAAGTGGGTCAGTACCTGCAAGGTAAGACTTAGCCGTTTCAACGTTATTCAGTGGAGGGTTAGCGTTATTAGGAACCACTGTATCAGCAGGATAAACACCAGCACCAATCAGAAGATCAGATAATCCAGTGTCAGGGATCAGATCAGAATCATTAGTATTACTGTCAGCGGCTGCGACAGCACCGCCACCAACCATTTCGAATACCAGAGCTGGAGTGCCAGTTGCTTTATACAGACCGGTAAAATTAACAGGATCAACAGAGTCCAGTGGAGCCTGGAAAACGCTGAAGAAAGTTTCAAGGTCAGAATCACCCTGATTCAGTCCTGCTGCTGCCGATAATCCTGGAAGAATGCTCGCTGAGAAAGTCGGAGAGTTCTCCAGTAATTTTGGAAGCTGGCCACCTGGGTTAGCAAACACAGCAGCTTTAATTGGAT
Organism: Bacterioplanoides sp.; assembly: GCF_965226395.1. Taxonomy (GTDB): domain Bacteria; phylum Pseudomonadota; class Gammaproteobacteria; order Pseudomonadales; family Oceanobacteraceae; genus Bacterioplanoides. The sequence goes on from NZ_OZ245358.1 coordinate 758,203, forward strand.
TCAGCTCTTTATCCATAATACTGGCATTACCTGCAACCGCATTGTTTACTGAAACATAAGTAATACCAGCAATCGCACCTAATGAATGACCGACGAAAAATACGTTATTTTCATCAAGGTCACCGTTGCCATCACCATCTACATCAATATTCTCAATAGATGCATTCAGGTTTAACAAGTCCATAACAGATTGACGTAAATGATCACGTGTTTGCTGCATATTGGTCAGGTTAATAAAGAAGTCACCAGAGTTACCAGATTCAGATCCAGGTGTGAAACTCATTGGTACCGGTTGTTGCTGGGCATTCAAAGCAAGGTTCTCATGACGCTCAGCTAAACCTGCATAAGGGCTTTCTACATTATTAGCAGCAGCTGTTGCAGCTACGCCTGCAAGTGTTGCCGCAAATGGAGTCGTCATATTCTCTGGTGCAGCAAGATTCTCAGAGTTAGCCAGATAACCCGCAACATTGAACGGATTAAATGGAGCATAACGCTGGGCATTACCATTACGATCGGTTGTTGAAGCATCTGCCCCATGAACAGGGTGGTCGATTGCTACAGTTGCATAACAGCCTGCGGAAGGCGCTGCCATCTGGTTAGCAAACCCTAAAGAACTGGTACGGTCAGTCGTAATACCATGATGGAAGATAATTGTTTTCCAACCACCTGCAGGTTTTGTACAGCCAGCATCAGTTGGGTAAGTCACCAGAGTAGGAATATTTGCATCTTCAACATGTTCAGCAAAAGGGAAGCGATAAGTAACATTTAATGAATCATCGTCATCTTTTGGTGGTGTTGTTCCTGCCGGGTTTCCTAACGCTCCATCAATAACGGCACCAACAGAAGTTGACCCTTTCCAGAAAGAAGTAGCATCAACCGACTTCTTAGCAAGGAACTGAGGTAAAGCAATCATGCCTTGCATTGAAAGTGTGCTATTTGGCAAACCCAAAGCTGAGTTAGGTACTGCTACAACGGACTCTCCTGCATCAGTAAAATCTCCATCAGCATTTGCATCGGTACCGATTGGTAAGAAGTCACGTGCAGCTGGACGATGAGAAGCATCTTTCAGCAAAGCACCAGCACCATTTGCTGCACTGGCTACCAACGTTGCATTATCAGTTGAAGGAGTATATTGACCAAGAGCCTGAGCCACAGCATCTTTATTAGCGCTATTCCAGGTAGCAGGGTCAGCAGGAATTTGATTATTTGGATTTGCAGTATTCCAGGCTTGAATGGCACCCAGAATCATTGCGTTATTAGCGCCAATGCCTTGTGCGGCAGTTATTGCTGCACCACCGGCAATAATAGATCGTGCAAGAGTGCTGGAGATCAACTCTTTATACACATCATTTAAACGGATCGTAACACGATCAGTTTCACTAGCTGGATCCAAACTGGTGCCGTTTGCTGTATTAAGTGCTTGAGCTGCACCAGCTACTAATGCATCAACACTCTCATCTGACAACAAGGATTCCATGCCTGCAGTATTGCTTAATAAGCCAAACAGGTAATTTTCCGGAGCAGCCATTGATAGCAGTACATCTTCTTTGGCATCGGTAGTAAATGCCGAAGTCAAAATCAAGTTGGTCGCTGTAATGGAACCCGAGCTAACAGTTGCTAAGAAACCACCAGCTAATTGCTCCCAAGCTTGAATAGCTGTACGAGCACCGTTCAATGCAGGAGAAGGCAATCCTGTATCACTGCGTAGCAAATCATATTCAGCTGATGCTTGAACTTGTTCTCCGTTTTCACCTTTGAGCGCATCCGTCAGTGCAATAATATATTTTGTTTTGGACTCAAGAGGCTTTAATGGAGAAATACGAATCGTTGGTGTTGCACCACCATCCATTTCCACATAATCAACAGTGTAGTCGACACCTGCAATCGGCTGAGTCGGAGAAAATGGACTACCGGAGTTATTGGCAGCGGCGTTTACGCTACTTCCTAAATCCAATGGATCGACTGTTGAATCATCGGCGTTGTTTAGCATTTTAATTAAGAAAACACTTTGCCCAGCAACAACTGTCGTCTCATCAAGAGAAGCATTAAAAGGGAGATCTATTGTTGCTGTTGACGAGAATCCAGCCTGGTCATTAATTGCAGTTGTCACTGGTGGAGTAGAGTCTGTGACAGCAGCTGTGCCATCAGTAGCAGCAGCCTGCGCAAACAAGAAGTCACTATTAATGGGTAAGTCCCCATTACCGGCAGAAAAGATCGGAGAGATAATGCTTGGCTGAGCCCCTGGCAGACCTGAGTCAACCGGCGTTGTATCAACATTATCGTTATGACGTTCAACACTACTGATGTCACAACCTGCCAGTCCGGCGACAGAAGCTGTGATCGCAAGGCTGAGAAGCGTTTTCTTAACCATATTGCTACCTGTTTTGTTTTTTATGTTTATTAGAGACTTCCTGACACAAGACCGTCCGGAAAGTATGGGTTGACTATAATGTGCCAACTCCGTCATCCTCATCGCTCGAAAGTATGATTCGGCAGAATAACACCCCACCTTTTGTATCTGTTCGTAACAACCTTGTGACACCAGTTCATCAGAAGGTGAGCTTATTTGTAGATTAATGCCAGAAAGAGTCAGGGTGACGGAGTTAGTAAGTACTTCTGAAAGCACAACTGTATCCATTCTGTCACAAGTGCCTATCCGTCAAATCGTCGACAGCGCCTCCTTCAGGGTGTGAATTCGGGCGTCCTTCCACTAGAATATCGCCAAATTTTGATACTGATATCAGGAGAAAAACGCATGTCTAAGCAAGATTCTGTAGTTATTGTGGGTGGTGCCCGTACACCAATGGGTGGCTTCATGGGTAGCCTGAGCAGCGTTTCCGCTGTGGATCTGGGTGCCATTGCCATTGAAGAAGCCATTCAGCGTGCTGGTATCAACAAAGAAGACGTTGAAGACGTGACCATGGGTTGTGTACTGCCTGCCGGTCTGAAGCAAGGTCCTGCACGTCAGGCCATGCGTAAAGCCGGTTTACCGGATGCAACAGCTGCGACCACCATCAACAAGCTGTGTGGTTCTGGTATGCGCGCCACCATGTTTGTTCACGATATGATCAAAGCCGGTTCTGTTGACGTTGCCATTGCCGGCGGTATGGAGTCCATGTCTAACGCGCCTTACGTGTTAGAAGGCGTACGTACTGGTTTACGTATGGGTGCAGGCCAAGCGCCTCAGGATCATATGTTCCTGGACGGCTTACAAGACGCTGAAACCGGCAAGCTGATGGGTGCCTTCGCTCAGGAAGTGGCTGACAAAAAAGGTTACACCCGTGAGCAAATGGACAACTATGCGATCCGTTCTCTGACTCGTGCCAAGAAAGCCATCGAAGAAGGCCTGAACACCGCTGAAATCGTTCCTGTAACGGTTAAAACCCGCAAAGGCGAAACCGTTGTTGATAACGATGAGCAGCCTTTCAACGCTAACATCGAAAAAATCCCAACACTGCGTCCGGCATTCGCTAAAGACGGTACTGTCACTGCAGCGAACGCTTCTTCTATCTCTGACGGTGCTTCTGCACTGGTTCTGATGAGCGAAAGCGCAGCTGAGGCAAAAGGCGTTAAGCCAATGGCTCGCATCGTGGCACACAGCACTCAATCTCAGCATCCTTCTGAGTTCACCATGGCTCCGGTTGGCGCAATTGAGCGTGTTCTGGAAAAATCTGGCTGGACTAAAGACGACGTTGATATCTTCGAAATCAACGAAGCATTCGCCATGGTTGCTATGATGCCAATCGATGAGCTGGGCTTAGACGCAGAAAAAGTAAACATCTACGGCGGCGCTTGTGCACAAGGCCACCCAGTTGGTTCTACCGGTTCTCGTCTGATCGTAACCCTGATGAACGCCCTGAAAAACACTGGCGGCACCAAAGGTCTGGCGGCTCTGTGTATCGGTGGTGGTGAAGCAACAGCAATCACAATCGAACTGCTGTAAGTACGCTTCTTTGCTCTCATAAAAAACGGGCGCTGTGAAAACAGCGCCCGTTTTTTTATTCTAGCTCCCACGCTCTGCGTGGTAGCTAAACCACCAGCTTCTGGTTTTCTCAATTCAGACATGACTACCACGCGGAGCGTGGGAGCCAGACGAAATGCTGCCTTGGTTGAGTGCTCAGCAGAAAAATCAGAACACAATGGTTTTATTGCCATGCAACAGCACCCGGTCTTCCAGATGACTGCGTACACCCCGCGCTAATACCATTTTCTCAACGTCTTTTCCCAGGCGCACCATATCTTCTACTGTGTTGGTATGACTGATACGCATCACATCCTGATCAATAATCGGGCCGGCATCCAGCTCCTGAGTAACGTAGTGACAAGTCGCACCAATTAATTTCACGCCTCGCTCGGCGGCCTGATGGTAGGGTTTAGCGCCAACAAACGATGGCAGGAAGCTATGATGAATATTGATCACCTGTCCGGCATAACGCTGACACAACTCCGGCGGAATAATTTGCATATAACGAGCCAGCACAATGGTATCGGCATGATGCTCTTCAACAATGGCGTTCACCCGGGCGAAATGCTCCGCTTTATTATTTTTATCCACCGGCACATGGAAAAACGGAATACCATGCCATTCCACCATCGAGCGCAAGTCGTCGTGATTGGAAATAACACAGGGAATATCACAATGCAGCTCTTTGCTGTGCCAGCGATGCAATAAATCCACCAGACAATGACTTTCTTTGCTCGCCATCAGAATCACTTTTTTAGGCTGGCCTGAATCATTAACCTGCCAGTCCATCTCAAATTCTTCAGCAATGGGAGTAAATTCGGCTTTCAGCTGCTCCAGATCAAACGGCAAAGAGTCAGCACGAATGCAATGGCGCATAAAAAAGCGCCCACTCACCGGATCGGAATAGTGATTCGCTTCCACAATCCAGCCACCGTGACCGGAAAAAAACTGACCAACTTTCGCCACAATCCCAACACGATCAGGGCATGAAATGGTTAAACGATAAACACGTTCCATAAAGATCCAAATAAGTTACATAAAAACAAGGCGCTATGATAACGGCTTCGCCACACTTCTGTTGGCGGATTTTGTTATTCCTGCGTAAGCACTCTATGATAACAAGGTCTGTATCAGCAGGAGCGGGTATGTCGTTAATTGTTTTCGATATGGGGCGCCGGGTCGAAACACCGGTCACCCCGGAAAAGTTTCGTATCAACCCGGTTTATGCCAGCGCGGCAACATCTGCGGTCGGTAGCGCTGCCGATGCTTACGAACGCCAGCAGGATCATTATGCAAGCGGTGGTGAATCTCAGCATCAGCCTCAAGCGGTTGCTTACGTTGCCGATATCATGCAACGCAAGGTGCAATACATCTACAGCGATGCACCGTTACGTCAGGCGTGGGAGATGATGCAGAACACTGGGTTTCATCATATTCCGGTGGTTTCCGACGATTTAACCGTATGTGCCATGCTGTCGGACCGGGATTTATTAAATCAGTCTCTATCGACACACATTGATTGGCACGATAATGTGCTGACATTAGCCAGCCGCCCGGTGTTGTGTATTGGTGAATATGCCGACATTCGCCAATGTGCCCGAACACTACTGGAATACCGCATTGGCGCCCTGCCCGTTATTAATGAACAAAATTTGTTATCCGGCATAATCACACGCACCGATATTCTGCGTGTATTAAGCCATTATGGCCCGATGGAACTCTGGGCCTGAAAAGGAATTATTATGACACGTCATGTTGAAGTCATTTACCCGAAAACCCATTTACGGGTGCTGTCCCGTTATGAAATTCAGCGATTAAAAAATTTCTCTGGCCCTACCCATGAACTGCTACGCCGTTGTTGTTATGCCGTGTTAAGCGCCGGTAGCCAAAACGACGATTATCTCGATTTAGAAAATGAGTTTCGTGATTTTGATATCGAAGTCACTCAGGAAGAACGTGGCATTGTATTAAAACTGACATCACCACCAGACAGTGCTTTTGTCGATGATGAAATTATTCGTGGTGTCCGAGAGCAATTATTTGCTGTACTCAGAGATGTGTTGTACGCCCAGGATTCGATTATTGAAACACACCGCTTTGATCTGAATAACGGTGAAGACATTACCAATGCCATTTTTCATTTATTGCGCAATGCGAATGTACTCAAACCCGACCGAACGGCTGATTTAATTATTTGCTGGGGTGGCCATTCCATCCCTCGTCACGAGTACCAGTACACCAAAGATGTGGGTTACCAACTGGGACTTCGTGGTTTGGATATTGGTACCGGCTGCGGCCCGGGTGCCATGAAAGGCCCAATGAAAGGCGCCACCATTGGTCATGCTAAACAGCATATTTGTGATGGTCGTTATATTGGTATTACCGAACCCGGTATTATTGCCACTGAAGCACCCAATCCACTGGTTAACGAACTGGTTATTCTGCCGGATATTGAAAAACGTCTGGAAGCTTTTGTACGCTTAGCCCACGGCATTGTTATCTTCCCGGGTGGACCCGGAACTGCTGAAGAGATTTTGTATTTATTAGGTGTTTTATCTCACCCGGCCAACCAGACCATTCCTTTTCCATTAATTATTACCGGGCCGGAAGAATGCCGCAGTTACCTCAACGATATCGATCAGTTTATCGGCGACACTCTCGGCCCGGAAGCACAAAAACGTTATCAGTTAATTATTAATGATCCGCAAGCTGTGGCTGTCGCCATGAAACAGGGAACAGAAAAAGTCCGGGAATACCGACGTTTAATTGAGGATGCGTATTTTTATAACTGGACATTGACCATTGATGAAAAATTCCAGACACCGTTTGATCCAACCCATGACAATATGGCGGCGATTGAGTTGTCTTACGAATTACCACAACATCAGTTAGCGGCTAATTTACGTCAGGTTTTTTCTGGCATTGTTGCTGGCAATGTAAAAGCCACGGGTATTAAACGAGTAGAAAAATACGGGCCGTATAAAATCCATGGTGATCCAAAGATTCTGAAAGGTATGGACACATTATTGTCGGCCATGGTTCACCACGGGCGAATGAAAATACAGGGAGAATACACTCCCTGTTATAAAATCGTGGCATCGCCGGACTAACATCACAACATCGCCAGATAGTGTTATTTTTTAATGGTGGTGATTATGATGGCTTTCCAGTGCATTGCCGCTGGCATCATAAAAACCACTGGCACCATGACTGACAAACCCCAGATTAATCATCTTACGGAAAAAAGGATCGGTTTCGTTATCACCAATGTCGGCGTAATCTGTGCTCAGATACTGCTCACGTTGATGAAACTCAGCGCTGATCACTTGTGGGTCAGTAATAATATCCAGCAATTGCCAGCGACTGGTCTGACCCTGGTATTGGCGCTCAAACGATTTAACCAGTTTCTGCTGTGGCAACCAAACAATAGTTAGCTGCTCCCCTTCCTGCTGGCGCTGATAAACCACTTCCTGCTGACAGCCACGACCCGTATCGGATTGAATTGTCATAGAGGCCAGTAAGGCATCGGGAATCATCTGGTATTTACTTTGCCAGTTACGATCACCCTTACCACGATTTAAATCCCCCGGCGCATATTCAATCGCACGTTTATCCTGATCAAAATAACGCGTTGGGCGCACACGGCCGTCACGTACCTGATTCCAGATTTCGGATATTTGCTGCTGCGGATATACATGAGCAACCTGGCCCTGCATACGCCACAACTGCATATGCCGCTCTTTTACTGAAGCCTCATCACTGGTCTCTTGTATTAACTGATACTGAGCACCAATAAAATCCGGCAAACATTCCTGTGCGGTAAGATTAACACTGGCACATAACGCCAGAACGTTGAATAAATACGATTTCATAATTGATCAACCACTGTGTATCTGATGAAGCGTGATACGCCAGCAGCGAAGCTGAAACTCCGCTGTGGCGTCATACAACTACCGGTTAACAAACCTCAACAAGCATTAGTTGCTTTGCTGAGTTAAGTCCGCAGCATGTTCCATAATATGGAAAATAATGCTTTGTTCGTTGGTCCCGCTCACCAGATGAGCACCCGGGCCATTGGCATAAATACCCACATCTTCACCCGAGTGGGTTTCGGAACTCAGCGGTACCAGAGCTTCCTGATGATAACCCGGCTCCGTGGTATCAACATTGGTCAGGTCTTTACGGCCTGCATCAATATCGTTGCGATACCCTTCGTCTGAATCCGTTTCACTGCCCAGGTCCATAAAGCCACGGCCATTCATATAACCAACGGTGGTGTATGGCAGGTCATCCGCCGCTTTGGCGACCTCATCACTGCCAACCGGCACAACCTTGCCCAGAATCGGATTACCACGCTTCGGATAACCAGCAATGGTAAACACATGACCGTGGTCAGCCGTCACAATGATCAGAGTTTCAGCCGGATTCGTAGCCGCCATCGCCGCCTGAATCGCTTCTGAGAACTCAATGGTATCAACCAGTGCACCGTGCGCATTACCGGCGTGATGAGCATGGTCAATACGACCGGATTCCACCATCAGGAAGAACCCCTGATTGTTGTTATCAAGAATGCCAAGCGCTTTTTCGGTCATGGCAGTCAGTGATGGCTCACCGGCAATATCATTGCCACGATCGGCTTCGTACTGCATATGCGATTCGTTGAATAAGCCAAAAACACGTTCAGTGGTTTCGGTATTGATGGCATCAAAGCCACTCTGATCGATGACATACACGCCGTTCGGATAAGCGCTTTGCCACTCGCTTGTCAGATTACGGCCATCGGTACGATCCCCTTCAACGGCGCTCACCGCATCCGCTGAATTTGCCGCCGCATCTTTTGGCAGGAAGTGGCGGCGACCGCCACCCATCACGACCTCAATGCCGTTCACATCGGTGCCTGAGAAACGGGCTTCGAGGCTGGTTTCAAAGTTCACTAACTGATCGGCAATGTCTTTACAGCCCTGATTCGCTTGCGCACCCATATCCGAGATATCTTCCCAGTTACGATCCGCCGATTTGGCATAGGTAGCCGCTGGAGTGGCATGAGTAATACGTGCCGTTGAGATAATACCGGTGGATTTACCCGCCAGTTCCGCCAGCTCCAGTGCAGTTACCAGCTCATTACCGGCAACAGTTGAGCAATCGCCACGGACGATATCTTCATCAACACCAATCACACCCACATCGGTTTTCACACCACTCATCATGGCCGTCATGGTGCCAGCAGAATCCGGCGTTTGGGCATCAACGTTGTAGGTTTTGGATAAACCGGAAAACGGGAACTTACCAAAGCTCAACTGGTTTTCTTCACCCATCATGCCTTTGTTCTGACCTTCCAGAATACGGGCTGCGGTGACGGTAGAAACTCCCATACCATCACCAACAAACAGGATCACATTTTTGGCCGCACCGCGGGCATTGTTAATCGCCTGCAAAGCCGCATCCGTGGAGGCCATCTTAGCAACGGAATCAACATACCAGCTGTTGGTCAGCGAGGTCGCCAGTTCCTGTTGCGTCAGCTGAGTGCGCGGACGGGTATCATCGTCATCATCATCCGAGCCACAACCCGACAACACCAGTGCCGACGTCAGACCCAGAATCCCCAGAGCCAGTTTGCTACGCTGCAAATACGCTAATTTGTTCATAAAATTCTCCTCCGATTACTCGCCAGTCAGGCCCAGGGCGCGGTTAACAATATGGAATACAACACTTTGCTCAATCACACCCTGTGCCATATGAGCACCCGGCCCCTGAGCATGCAGAGTAATGTCTTCACCCGCGTGGGTTTCAGACGATGAAGGAATTAAGCTTTCCTGGTGATAACCCGGTGCAGTGGTATCAACATTGGTCAGGTTCTGACGACCGGCATTAATGTCCTGGTTGTAGCCCTCATCGGAATCGGTCTCGGCGCCCAGATCAGCAAAACCACGGCCATTCATATAGCCCAGCGTGGTGTATGGTTGGGAGTCACTGGCCAGTGAAGGTTCCGTACTGCCAACCCCCACAACTTTGCCCAGAATCGGATTACCACGCTTCGGATAACCGGCAATAGTGAACACATGGCTGTGGTCTGCCGTTACCAGAATCAGTGTCTCTTCCGGATTGGTGTTATCCACCGCAGCCTGAACGGCTTGTGCAAAAGCGATGGTCTCATTCAGACCACCTGCGGCATTACCGGCATGGTGAGCGTGATCAATACGGCCGGATTCGACCATCAGGAAAAAGCCCTTCTCATTGTTATCGAGAATATCAATGGCTTTTGCGGTCATCTGAGCAATCGACGGCTCACCGGCAATATCATTGCCCCGATCGGCTTCGTACTGCATATGAGATTCGTTGAACAAACCTAAAACGCGCTCGGTACTGTCGGCGTTGATGGCATCAAAGCCAGCCTGATCCATCACGTAAGTGCCGTTCGGATACGCGGCTTGCCACTCTGTCGTCAGGTTACGATTATCGCTACGATCCCCTTCCACCGAACTGACGGCATCAGCAGAATTAGCCGCTTCGTCTTTGGGCAGGAAATGACGACGACCGCCACCCATCGCGACTTCAATACCGTTAACATCCACACCCGGGTAACGGGCTTCCAGATAGTTTTCAAAATTCACTAACTGATCGGCAATGTCTTTGCAGTTTGCACGCTCCGGGTTTTCCTCCACCTTCATGTCGGAAATATCTTCCCAGTTACGATCGGCGGCATGTGCATAAGTCGCCGCCGGAGTGGCATGTGTAATACGCGCAGTGGATACCACACCGGTCGATAAACCTTTGATTTCAGCCAGCTCCAGTGCCGTCACAACTTCGTTACCGGCAACCGTGGCGCAGTTGCCGCGTTCGATGTCTTCATCTACGCCAATGACACCCACATCGGTTTTCAGACCCGACATCATAGCGGTCATGGTGCCGGCTGAATCCGGGGTCTGAGCATCGACGTTATAGGTTTTGACTAATGCAGAATAAGGAAACTCTTCAAAGGATAAATAGCCTTCTTCGCCTGGCTTACCGGCGCGTTGTCCTTGCAGGATACGAGAAGCGGTCAGGGTTGAAATGCCCATACCATCGCCAACGAATAAAATAACGTTTTTTGCCTGATTAATGGTTGGCTTATTCGCCTCAGCAATTTTTGCCTGCAGGCGGGTTTGTGCATCGCTGTACCAGGCATTATTGGCCTGATCAGGAGAAACCATGTCGGCATGCGCACTAGCAGATGCCGCCAGTGCGACTGCCAGAGACAGTGTTAGGCGTTGCAGTTTCATCGAGTTTCCTCTTTGCATCACTAAAAGATACAGCCCGGTAGTGGGGCCATTTAATAAACGAGGCAGAGGCTAACGATGGAAAATGACAACGGCGGGACAAAAAAAGGACAGATTTATGACAAGCTTATCATTAACGTTATATCATAACATTAATAGATAAAATTAAAACCATAAAAAAAGCTCCGATTCCGTTGGAAAAGGAGCTTTATAAAATGCGTTTAAGCTTTATCGCCGGATAGCGTATCCGGCTTTAGTTAAGGTGCTTAAACCTCTTTAGTGCTTAAACCTCTTTAGCGCTTACACCTCTTTGGCGCTTATACCTCAGTCGCGTTGATGCGCTGGAACCACTCTTGTGGGCCAGTCTGATGCACAGATTCACCTTTGCTATCGACAGCAACCGTCACCGGCATATCGACCAGATCAAACTCGTAGATGGCTTCCATACCCAGATCTTCGAAGCCAACCACTTTCGCTTCTTTAATCGCCTGAGATACCAGGTAAGCCGCACCCCCAACTGCCATCAGGTAAACCGCTTCGTTGTCTTTAATCGCATCAATGGCAATCGGACCACGCTCTGCTTTACCAATCATGCCTAGCAGACCGGTTTCTTCCAGTACCGTACGGGTGAATTTATCCATACGGGTCGCGGTGGTTGGGCCAGCCGGGCCAACCACTTCTTCGCGTACAGGGTCAACCGGGCCAACGTAGTAGATAAAACGACCTTTCAGATCAACCGGCAGCTCTTCGCCTTTAGCGATCATATCCACCATACGCTTGTGCGCCGCATCACGGCCGGTCAGCATCTTGCCCGACAGCAGGATGGTTTCACCCGGTTGCCATTCTTTAACGTCTTCCGGAGTTACGTCATTCAGGTTCACGCGACGCACATTGTCGCCCACTTCCCAGCTGATTTCCGGCCAGTCTTCCAGACTTGGAACTTCCAGCGATGCCGGGCCACTGCCATCCAGAGTGAAATGAGTATGACGAGTTGCAGCACAGTTCGGGATAATCGCCACTGGCTTGTTCGCCGCGTGGGTTGGGTAATCCGCCACTTTCACATCCAGAACTGTGGTTAAACCACCCAGACCCTGAGCACCAATACCCAGTTTGTTTACTTTCTCGAACAGCTCTAAACGCAGTTCTTCGGCACGGTTAGAAGCACCACGTTCCTGCAGTTCGTGAATGTCGATTGGGTCCAGCAGAGATTCTTTTGCCACCATCATGGCTTTCTCTGCCGTACCACCAATACCAATACCCAGCATGCCTGGTGGACACCAGCCAGCACCCATCTTCGGCACTTGTTCCAGTACCCAGTCAACGATGGAATCCGATGGGTTCAGCATGGCGAACTTGGTTTTTGCTTCCGAACCACCACCTTTAGCCGCCACATGAACGTCAACGGTGTTCCCCGGAACCAGCTTCATGTGGATAACAGCAGGAGTGTTGTCTTTGGTGTTAGCACGTTTTCCGTCCGGGTCAGCCAGAACCGATGCACGCAGTACGTTATCCGGGTGGGTGTAAGCACGACGAACACCTTCGTTCGCCATATCTTCCACACTCATATCACCGTCAAACTTCACATCCATACCAATGGTCAGGAAAACGGTCACGATACCGGTGTCCTGACAAATCGGACGTTTGCCCATGGCGCACATACGTGAGTTGATCAGAATCTGAGCCATCGCATCTTTTGCTGCTTTAGACTCTTCTCGCTGATAGGCCTCATGAACCGCATCAATAAAATCTTTCGGATGGTAATAAGAAATGTACTGCAGCGCGTCAGCCACGCTTTGGATCAGATCATCTTGCTTGATCACAGTTGTCATCGTCGGGCTCTCTCTTGTTTAGGCTGGTGCGGCTCTGATGGCTGCACTTGGCTTGGACTCGAACGGTTGTAAAAACGCCCACGAAGAAGTGGGCGTTTAAAAGCTGACGGTATTGTAACCCATTGAGGAGCGGGCTAAAACGGCCACCACTCTTCTTCTTTGCTACGTGGGCGGGCTTTCAGGCCGGTATCTTCGGCGTAAGGATCGGAAGATTCGAAAACCTCTTCCTGATTCAGGCCAGCATCAAACACCTGCTGCAGACTTTCATCCACCTGCGTTTCCTGTGCAGCTAATAAACCACGACCATGGTGAATCATTTGAGTGTTTTCCAGCTCAGCCAATGCACGGCTGGGAGCCACCAGCTGCAATGGGCCATCACCCAGAGGAATATCCTCCAGATCCGGATCAATTACCGGCGGATCAATTTCTGAGTAGCGTAGGTAGTAGACCTTTCCGGCCTCGGCCTGGAGATAGATTTCAGCCAAACGTTTAATCTCAAACCAGCCAATTCCCTCAAAGCCAAAGATGCCACGGCGCATCACGATGTCATACGAACCGGGCTCCATCTCATACCAGGTATAACTGCCCCCTTTGATATTAAACAGTCGCTCGCCATTTACATTGAAGCTGGGCGTTTCCAGCTCATCCATCGACCATTCTGTCGCGGGACGGTAGACGTACAGCAAGGCGGTATTCTGATAATCCCAGCGATAGCCCACCGTTTTAAAAGGTTGTTCCTCCGCTGGAGCAACATAAGCACCAAAATGATCACCAAACGAGTGATGTACGGTACAGCCTGTGAGAACCGATACCCCCATAAAACAGAAGATGTACAACAAGGGGGTGTACACCAGGGTGAGCTTTTTTATTTTTATCATTATTAAGTCCTTTCTTTTTACCATTTGCGCCACCTGCCAGTGGAGGTTGACCCACTGAGTCCGGTACAGCAGCAAAGGCTTTGGTAAAAGCCATTGCAGCATTGTACATAAAAAGTACGCCCTGCTATATTGAAATAATTACAAAAAATAACAAAAACAAATGGGAGGTTCGCCATGCATCGATCAGGCAACTTAATGACACTGGCGGTCTTTGCGATGGTATCGCTGGCGGCGGGTTTGCATTTACAGGCCCAGCCCGGTAACGAAGCCTATTACTCCACCGATATTGATGACGCTGTGGCCCATGCCCAACAAAATCCGGTAGATAAAGGTTATGTCGGCAAAACCTGGTACAACCGCTCAACCTCCCAGAGTTTTGATTTTCCGAAAATGCTCAATAGCGAAATGAACGAAGAAGTAATTGAAGGTGCTGTTGGTGCGACCGCGGCCGGTGATCAGCGGGCCGCCACGATTGAAGAGCCGGTACGGGAAACCAGCCTTGGGCGTCAGGTTAACGAACCTGATGAAATCAATACCGTTACGCCTTCACCGGCGTTGAACCAATCGTTCGAGTCGTCAGCCAATGCGATTTTTGTGCGCGAAATTAACTATTCCGACAACAACTTCAGTGGTGCGTCACGCGATATCAGGGCGGATGTCACAATCTCTGCTCAGCCGACCCCATAACAAGAGCGATGACGGGAACTAAAACAGAGCCCTGAATAAGACCTGAATAAGAATAGCAACCAGAGTAGTACAGGAACAACGATGCACGGATACCAGCTCACTACGGCTTTATTGATATCAATGCTGTTACTGCCAGCAGGCGTAGCGCTGGCTTCACCACAACATGATCAATACTATTCGGACGATATCTTTACTGCCATCGAAGAAGCCAGACAGAGAACTCATCACTACAACTATTCGCGTGCCAAACGTTATAACCGCTCAACCTCACAAAGCATCCAGATTCCCCGCTTACTGAATACTGAAATGGATGAACACATAGTGGAAGGAGCTATTCAGGCGAGTGCATCGGGCAGCCAGCAAATATCCGGGCAAAATCAGTTCAACCAGAAAACCACTTCTGCAGCCAGATCAGGTAAAGCTTTAAATGAAGGGACACCGGAGCAGGTAGTACCAGCGGCCCCTTTACTCACTCCAGCATCAGGCTTTGTACTGAATATCGAGGCTAACGCTGACAATGTGGTGCGTGACATTTCTTATACCGGACAGGATTATATCGGCTCTACCCGCGACATCCGAGCCGACGTTTCTGTTTCTGCCACGCCTCGACCTTAACAGCTAGCAACTATTACAAACTCTGTAATTTTTTCCGGGTAGCAGTGCGAGCAACAGAACCCAGCTGCAGTAATTGGCTGTCGCGTGACCAGAGTGCCTGCTGGCCGCTCGGCAATTGTTTTCCGGCTTGCTGTAAATGGTGTAACAGGTTGTCGAGAATATCGAAGGCCATCAACGGATAATAATCCGGGTGTTGTTGATAGCAGTCACTTAAGTGCTGTGCCTGAATCTGTAATGCGCTGCAATCACCATTGGCATGAGTCATCATCCAGCCACTAAAGGCCAGCATAATCATCACATCTTCCCAATAACGAAACGGTTTAAAGCAGCGCCGATGTGCATCAGCCACGATAAAGTCGGTTACCGCTAAGGCATCATCAAATACCACGGGCGCATGGGGAACATCAGCAACAAATGGCTGGGGTTTCGCAGCTGGCTGCGCCATAACCCCGACGGCTGACGTTGAAACTTTCACACACTTAAGCTGCTGGTCGGCATCATTGGCCAGTACATACAGAAAGTCGAGTAAGCCATGATCCATTAACATCACATGGGACTTGCGTCCTGTCACCAGGAAACTCTCGCCGGTTGAAGAAGCGTTGCTAACAACCCGGGTCTGGAATTCGCGAGAATCACGGATGCCCGGTTCTGAAGCAGCAAATGCGGCAAACTGCTGGTCGGTGAGTGTGGTATCCAGATGCCGTACCGCCAGCTGATAAGCGAAAAAAAAGGCCGTGGACGGTGTTTCAGACAGCTGCCCTAACGCCAGTGCAGACGTTGCCAGAGGATTATTGGTCAGTGCCTTAGCAAACGTTTCACGTAACTGCGGCGATGGTGTTGTTTTAATATTAACCATCACCTTATTAACTACCGCCTTATCAGCGTTTGTCATCATTACTGTGCGCCACCTAAGGCGTTTTGCATACGATCAAGGCGAATCTGAATATCTTCAATTTCCAGCTTAATATCCCCCAGATTACCGCCGGTTTTAATCTCAGCGACCCGGGCTTCCAGAGTTTGCAAAGCATCACTGTTCTGGCTGATGGCCAGCTGAGCTGTGGCAATATCCGACGTTGCTGATTCAACCTGTTTAACCCGTGCAGACAAGGTATTCACTTTATTATCGACAGTTGCAGCGATTTCATTTTTAGCCGTTGCCAAGGCTGCGGTTTGCGCTTTTTGTGCGGCACTCTGAGATTTTTTCACACCAGCAACCGAGCTTTTCAGGTTTTTAATGGCTGTGATATTGGCATTAATGTTCGCTTTGTTACGTTTGTTCGATACATCCCATAATTTGCGGATTTCTGAGCTATTTTCTCTGACCAGAATTTTCAGCGCATCAACAGACAAATTGGCATTTTCACCCGTCGCAGATAACTGATCATTTAACCGTTGCAGATTTTTCCCCTGATCAGCAATCACCCCCTGCGCCTGATTTAATTGCTTTTGCACACTCTGCAGCTGCATAAACAAAAACGTTGCCAGGCCACCCATAACCAGTGCAATCACCAACGCGACTGTTGCCAGTGTCTGTTTTGCCGGTTGTGCTGAAGCGGCGGCGGCATTTGAAATGGCGGCCCGCTGAGCTGCCTGACGGCGTGCCTGCATCTGGCGTTTACGCTGCTCGATATCCTCAGCAGAGGGTTTCATGTCCGGGACAATAGGGTCGTGTTGCTTTTCCATGGGTAATACTCAATTTTTTACAAATAGTAACCGACAGTTCCCAACAGCGAAACCATACCGGATTGATAAAAATTGATAAAAGCTGTGCTCACTCAACAAAAACAGTGCCGGTTAAAAAACCCCACATTCCGAGTGCGTAGCATGGCCCGGGAGCTGGTGGTATGATTTGCATCAATAATTACCGGGAGAGGTTGAAAAGCTGTTTTCTGCCCCCAAACTGGTAATCAATAAGCCGCAACCAAAAATAGCGGTACTGCCAACAGGCAAACGATTAAGTAAATAACCGACTTAGCAATGATAACGGAGACCCATCATGGCGTTTGAATTACCAGCACTGCCGTATGCAAAAGATGCACTGGAACCACATATCTCTTCTGAGACTCTGGATTTCCACCACGGTAAACACCACAACACCTATGTAGTGAAGCTGAATGGCTTAATCGGTGGCACTGAGTTTGAAGGCAAAACTCTGGAAGAAATCGTTAAAACTTCTTCTGGTGGCGTATTTAACAACGCTGCTCAGATCTGGAACCACACCTTCTACTGGAACAGCCTGAGCCCGAATGGCGGTGGCGAACCTACTGGTGCTGTTGCTGACGCAATCAACGCAGCCTTTGGTTCTTTCGAAGAGTTCAAAGCCAAGTTCAACGATATGGCTGTGAATAACTTCGGTTCCAGCTGGACCTGGTTAGTGAAAAAAGCCGATGGTTCTCTGGACATCGTGAACACCTCAAATGCAGCCACTCCAATCACTGAAGAAGGTGTTACCCCACTGATCACGGTTGACCTGTGGGAACACGCTTACTACATTGACTACCGCAATGTTCGTCCGGATTACCTGAACGGTTTCTGGTCTCTGGTTAACTGGGAATTCGCGAACGCTAACTTCGCCTAAGGAACTTCTGATTAGTTCTGACCCAGAATAAAAAAGGAGCTGCGGCTCCTTTTTTATTGCCTCTAATATTCTGCTGATAAGTAACTTATGGCTGATTTTAAACTGCTACTGGCATCAAGCTCCCCCTTCCGCCAGCAAATACTGAAAAAATTACGCATCCCCTTTTCCTGCGCGTCGCCGGATATTGATGAAACACCACTTGCGGGAGAAAAGCCGCAGCAATACGTCGAGCGCCTGGCAATCGAAAAGGCGCAAGCATTAGCCAGTGAGTACCCTGAACATTGGATCATCGGCAGTGACCAGACGTCTGTTTTAGACGGTGATATCCGTGGTAAGCCGTTAACCCGGGAAAATGCCATTCAACAACTGCAGCAATCCAGCGGCAAAGCTGTGCAGTTTTATACCGGTTTATGTTTATTACATGCCGCCAGTGGACAATGCTTTTCTCTGGTTGAACCGTTTTCAGTGTATTTTCGTGAGTTAACGCAAACTGAAATCGAGCGTTATATCGAGCTGGAACAACCGCTTCAATGTGCTGGTAGTTTTATGGTGGAAGGCTTAGGCATCAATTTGTTTGAAAAACTAGAAGGTCGGGACGAAAACAGCCTGATTGGCTTGCCGCTAATTGGCTTGCTGGAATTAATGCGCAAAGCTAGGTTGGATCCGCTGGCTTTAGCGCAATAAAAAACAGGCCTCAAAGGCCTGTTTTTTATTCAACTAATGTTGTTCAGCTTTTTCAGAAAAGACCGTTGTAATCAACGACGGATTCCGCGGAACAACTTATCCATTCGAGTATTAATACTCTCGTTGGCAAATTCATCCGACAAAGTAAATTCCCAGATACCGTCAAACCGTTCTTCGGTCAGCTGACGTGCCTTGGTCGCTTCCGTCACAATGGTTGGCTTCAGGAAAATCATCAGATTACTTTTTACTTTCTCGGTCGATTCTGCCCGGAATAACCAACCCAACCAGGGAATATCACCCAGCAGTGGCACTTTACTTTCAATCTTACGAACATCGTCACGAATCAGACCACCCAGTACGATGGTTTCTTCGTTTTCCGACAGGATCATGGTTTTGATGGAGCGCTTATTGGTAATTAAATCCGAGCTGCCTGCTACACTGGTGGTCGAGACAGATTCCGTCGTGGCTTCAACTTCCAGACGAATGGCTTCACCGTCATGAATATGTGGCTTAACCTTTAATGTCACACCAATGTCTTCACGGGTGATGGTCGTAAACGGGTTGGCGTTGTTGCTGGAAGCCGTTGAACCGGTACGGAACGGCACGTTCTGACCAACAATAATTTCCGCTTCCTGGTTATCCAGAGTCATGATGCTTGGCGTCGATAACAGGTTGGTGTTGGTATCACTCTGAATCGCTTGTAATACCGCACCAAATTGCGCGTCACCATCTTTTTCCTGATAAGCCCCTAATGTCAGGCCGTTACCAATCGCGGCAGCCGGGTTACCGGATGCAATCGAACCTGCAATGGAAGATAAACTCGGGCCTGCGGTACCAAAGTTAGTACCACCGACCGGGCTATCCAGATCACCAATCGCCCACTGCACACCTAACGCGTCATTCACGTCACCAGTCACTTCGACAATCGCCGACTCAATCAGTACCTGAGCACGACGAACATCCAGCGATGCTACCAGCTCTTTAATCTCTTTCATCAGTGATGGCTCAGCCCGAACCACCAGCGCGTTCAGATCTTCATCGGCATGAATCCCGGCTTTGCCTTTTGCCTGATTGGCTTCAGATCCGCCCGCAGGCGCTTCGGACAACAGGCTTTTTAACAACTCAGCCAGCTTAGTGGCATCGGCGTATTGCAGTCGCAGTACCTGAGCACTGCCACTGAAGTACGACGGTGTATCCAGTTCGGCAATCAGTTTGCGAATACGATCACGTGCGGTTTTTTCACCTTTAATAATCAGGCGGTTGCTGCGCTCGTCTGCTACAACACGGATACTGCCTGCGGTTTTACCGACGTTGGCGTTATTACCCTGAGCCACTTTAGCCGGGTCCAGGCTTTGCAGCATGGTCACCACATTGCCCACCCAGGCTTCGCGCAGCTGGATCACTTCCAGCTCTTCCACACCGGACTTATCCAGTCGCTCAATGATTTGTTCAATACGGCGAATATTGGTGGCGTGGTCAGAGATGATTAAGGTGTTGGCGGATTTCACCCCAGCCAGATGACCGTATTTGGCCACTAACGGACGCAGAATAGGTACTAAATCCAGTGCCGGTGTATTTTTAATCGGGATGACTTTGGTGAGCATTTCCTGGCTTTCTTTGCTCACCGCCGCTTCAATATCACGTCCCTGTTGCTTAATTTCGTTCTGCTGAACCACTAACACAACTTCGCCAGCTGGTACCGCGGCATAGCCATGCACCTGCAACACCGACAGGAATAACTCGTATACCCCTTCCTGATCAACCGGGCCACTGCTGAGCACGTTCACCTTGCCTTTTACCCGGGGGTCGATGACAAAGCTTTTACCGGTAATATCAGACACCTGACTGATAAATGCACCGATATCGGCATCTTTCAGATTAATCTGCCAGTTTTCCTGCGCCTGGGCTCCCCAGATGGTAAACAGCAGAAGAACTGCAATAGAAAAACGCTTTAACACACCCATTTCCTTTAATTTAATTTGTGATTAACCACAAAACGGTTATTACCGCGCTGCACTTCAATACGTGCATTACCAGAGCCGGTTACCTGCTCTAATACCGCGCGATCAGCATCAATATCACCCAGTCGCTGGCCATTAACCGACAACACAATGTCGCCCGGCACCAGCTTCAACGAGGTTAACACCGAGCCTGGTTGTACCCGATATCCCTGACCTGAGCCGGCAGACTGCAGGCCCAGTTCATTTAATGCCGCTTCCGGATCATCGGCAATTTCCTGATTGGCCAGATCCATAAATTCACCGGCCGATTTTATTTTACCCAAACGCTCACGAATGGAACCGCGGGAACGTTTGTTAGCACGAGGCTTAGGCGCAGCAACCGATCTGGCGTTAATACCAGCCCGGGCTTTTTCATCAAACTTCAGGGTTTCCAGTTTGCCATTGGTATCCAGTACCACTTTGTCATCGTAAACACCGGCCAGTTTGGTACGGCCCTGAATTTTGTCACCAATTTTATAAAAATCACCGCTGCCTGATTGTGGTGCAATAATGGCACTGGAGTTTTCCGCAATGGAGGCTTTATTAATACCCAACAAACGCAAGCGTAAGCGTGTGACCGGTGCATCAACCTCTTTTTGTACCGCCTGAACCGGCTCTTCACTGGCGATACCAAACAAATGATACTGAGCCGTGCCACGGATACCTGATTGCTGCACTGAGCCATCGCCACGTGATGGTGCCTTCAGATACAGCGGCTGAGGAGCAACCAGCATCCATACCAATGCCGCCAGCTGAATGGCGATCAGAACGGTAAAAGTCAGTTTGCCCAACACCAGAACCAGCTTTTGCCAGGAGGCCAGCGATAATTCCGTTGCGGCAGTTTGCGCAGCAGTTGCCAAGTGTGTATTACTCCGTTAAAGGCGCTCAGGTTATAGAATCTTCTGAGACACTTCAAAAATTACCGTTTCTTCTGTGGCCTGGGCCGGCCACTTCTGCCCTAAGATATCGAGAAAGCGACGGCGGATGGCCACACCACCCCAACCATCCGCTTGCAGAAACGCCTGGCCAATCGGCAGACCTTCATCGGTATTAATATCCAGTACCGTTTTTTCCTGCTCACGCTTCAGATCACCCACCAGCAACGGCAGTGTCGACTGAATCGGTTTGCCATCCACCGGGAAGCCGACATCGCCACCGCTGAAAACAATTCGTCCTTCGGCTTGCTGAATCTGGCGCGAGGTTAAATCAATCTGTGCATTAAGGCCGGAAATTTCAAAATCACCGGATAAATTGGCGCGACCTTTTCTCAACATAGGTTGCAATAACGCCGAAGAAAGTTCCCCACGGGTATCACTCAGCGTTAATTGTTTATCCAGCGACACCAGAGCATGGGTATTGAGGTTAATTCCATTGCCTTGCACATCTAATAACAGATCAGCCCGGGCAGCGAGTAGCGCTAACGGGTTCAGTTTCCAGTCCACATCCAGCAAACCGGCCTGAGGGGCCTGCAACTGCAGCTGACCATGCCATAAGGTACCCGACACCCGCTGAATTTTTACCGGTAATGCCCGGGCGTGTGGTTCAGCGTATTGCCAGACAAAATGCAAAGGAGTGGTTGCAAGCAGGGTGATAACGAAGACAAGGAAGCCCAACAACATATACCAGCGGGCTGCCCAGATGGCCTTAAACATGGTGACTTATGATTATCCGTTTTAATTATCAGCGGGTCATTCTACTGAACAGGGCCGCAAAGTGTAATGGGTCATTATGACAGTCCGGTAACATTGGCTCAGACAATGTCACAAAACTGCCATATGAATAATAACAATTCTCATCAATGAATGGCAGATGAGAATCTGCACTAACCAGCCAATAGAACCGTAAAACGCCTGCAATATCCGTTTTCAGACATTTGTTTTACCCAACTTTACTCGCTCAGCTCAGTAGGAAGCTGTTGATTGAACCCGTGCGTCTTCGGGTAAAACGAATGGCTCAGATACAAGCTTGGGCGCACCGTGGCGCTCTGAAATCACAAACCGATAACGCTTATTTGCCGCCTGACGTTGCCCGAAGTTATACCAGCGAGCCTGATACTCGGCCATTCCCAGGTCAGCATCATCCAGCCAGCGCACTTCAATATCGTAACCGTCATCGCTGATCGGATGAACGCCGGTCACAAGTGGCTGCCACTGACCTTGCTGCTCAACTTCAACGTGAACCAGAGGCTGATGCCAGGCAATTTTATCCGCCGCCACGTCCAGCCACTCAATGGCAATGTAGTTTTCATCCGGCGCTACTGCCCTCGTTATCTCCGTGCTGGTCAGCCATGCCCGGGAGCCAGTGCTATCGACCTGCTCAGGCAGAAAAGTATTAACGTTTAATTGATAGCGCCATTGTGGCAATAGCTCCTGAAAGGCACCCTGATCAACAAAATCGTTCGCTAAACGACTCAGTTGCGCAGTGATATAAGGCGTTGAATACTGCCCGTATAACGTATGCCCACCTTCATAATTCTGGCGCTGATATTCTTCATGAGTGGTGGTGTAACCAAAATAGCCATTGGCAATACTGGAGACCCAGGTGTACTTCAGCGGCTGCCCGGCGCTGGCGAACACCTCGCTAACAGCCGCTGCCATACGACGACCCGCTTCCTGAGTGACTTCATACGGCAGCGGCAATACAGCCATATCATTTACTTTGATAATCTGGAACAGCACGGTATCCGGAAAGCTGTCTTTAGGCTCCAGTAATGGCTGCAAGAATGAAAAGCCCAAATGACGTTTGTTGCCCTGACACCCTTCATCCAGCCACCAGCGGCGTGACATCACATTGCCACCTTTTAAAAAAGGAATGGCCGCCAACCAGGGGGTACGGCGTTCATAAGCCCCGCCAGCCACCGGATTGCCTACCGCTGCCTCGTCGCATAGCTCCACCTCACCAACGCGATTATTGTCGCGGATATTGATTTCCCGGGCGGCGCTTGCCAGGTCGATATCCGCAGTTAATTGCGGTGCCAGAGCATCGAATAAGGCAATGGCTTCTTTACCAATGCCCTGCCCCAACTGACGTGCCGCCTGCCAGTTCACCGGATGATGAGCAAAGGTATTATCTCCATGTTCTGCTAAGGCTGGCGCCATATCGCCCTGCGTCCCGGTGGTTAAACCATGCACCACCGGCCAGGGCGTCTGATATTGTTGGGCAATCTGCCACTCCAGATCTTTCTGAGCATAAGCAAACAAATCGGCATTGTAGACTTCCACCGGTACGGACAAAGCCGTGGCATGAACGGAGAAACTTGAGAACGCCGCCAGTGGTAAAAAACGTCCGTCATCATCAGCGACATCAATACGAATCATATAAAGCGCTGGATTAACGGCATTAAATTTTGCCTGGGGGTCTTCCAGATCAATATCCCCGGCATTGTCATTGAGCACATAAGCATCCAGTGAGCGATTGCGGTTATAGCCGTAGATATCGCGCTTACCCGTGGCAATTCTGGCCGGGCGGCGCTGCTGATACGCCTGCAAAATACCGTCACTGATGCGCTGAGTAACAAACTCAAGAAACTCAGGCTCCAGCCACTGGCCACTCGACATATGTTTGTTATAGAAGTCATTGTCGTAAAAATTCACTGGAGCTGAATGGCTATGAGAAGCCGTAATCACAATGTCTTTAGCCGCCAGGCCGGTTTGTGCTGCCACTCGTTCGGTAACCAGATGGTGAACCAGTAACGAGCTACCTGCCAGATCGGTCTGAACCAGAGCCGTGGCATCCCCATCTTTATCCTGCAGGTAAATCACCCGGGCTTTCAGCCGGGTACGAAATCCCATACCTTTATTGGCCATCACCGAGTAACCACCCATTGGCATGCCAGGTGGTGGCGTAATATCCACCGACACCGCCCAGGCCGCCGCCACTGCGTTGTGCTGTAATGATAATGACTCAGCAACCGGGGGCTTAGCCGAGGCCGGTTGAGAAATAACAATATCCGTGGTCGAGGCACAGGCAGTGAGAAGCGTAAGCAGTAACAACGGCAGCAGATGTTTCATGGTGAGACCTGATTGTTTTTATTTTGCACGTTTGTACCACAAAATAAAAACCACAATCCAGCAAGATTTTTCCGTCATTTACGTTAATATATAAATATATCTATCATCAACAGGGCGTTGAGCACATGCGTATCGCTGCCATGATTTTCTTATTATTCATTGCCTGCGCTACCTGTGCCGACAAGCAGGTTCGCCTCACATCGTTACAATGGCCACCCTACTCAGGCCAGCAATTAACCGAACAGGGTGCCTCAATCGCCGTTGCCAAAGCTGCGTTTGCGGCGATGGGTTATACCCTGACCGTCGATTTTTTCCCCTGGAGCCGTGCGGTGGCTCAGGCCCGACAGAATGCAACCTACGCCGGTTACTTTCCGGAGTATTACTCCGATGAAGTTGCTCAATACTTTATTTACTCTGACCCTATTGGCTCAGGCCCACTGGGTTTTGTTGAGAGATCCGACCAGCCAATAGACTGGCAGACGCTGGATGATTTAAAAGGCAAACGCATTGGTGTTGTGCAGGACTACGTCAATACTGAAGCATTTGATCAACGAGTTCAGTCCGGTGATTTAACAACCGAAGCTGTAATGAGCGATCGCAGCAACCTTCTTAAGCTGGTTAATGGTCGTATTGATCTGGCTGTGATTGATCCCAATGTGATGGAATACCTGTTAAACAGTGATCCGATATTCGCCGACAAATCCGACAAGGCACGCATCAACAAACAGCTTTTGGCGTATAAAAATTTATTTATCTGCTTTAAAAAAACAGCCGAAGGCCAGCACATCGCTGATATTTTTAACCAGGGGCTTAAGAAAATTGATATTGATGCCATTATGGCAAAGCATCTTTAATCCATTTAAAGACCCTCTATTTCAGATAACAAGATCCACCACATCAGACAACAACATCGCCCCACTCACGAGCTTCTCTTTATCGCGCTTGTGCAGCTGCTTAATCCGGTATTCGGCTTTCAGCGCCTGACTGCGATCACCCATCAACTGTTGATACACCAGCGTTAATGGCCCTTTTCCTTTCAGCGCACGGGCTCCACGAGCACTGCCCTGGTGTTCGGCCAAACGCCGTTCCACATCGGTTGAGATACCACAATACAAACTTCCGGAGGCCATGCGTATCAGATAGACGCTCCAGACGGCTTTTGGCTTTTCATCCACTGGCTGAATTTTCCTCTACTGTCATCACTGAAAAATCAGTATGGTACACGACCTGGCTGTTATCTCCTGAGCGTTATCCGCTGAATCCTGCGAGTCTTCTATGCATCATATTTTCCGCGACCCCGTAAGTGGTCTGACCCACCTGGCAGGGGCAGTATTTGCCATTGTGGCCCTCTGTATTCTCAGCGTACAAGCGGCTTTGTATGGCAATGCCTGGCATATGGTGTCGTTCGCCATTTTTGGTGCCTGTATGTTTCTGATGTTTGCCAGCAGCGCGCTGTATCATCTGCTGCATGCCAGTGAGGAGGTAATTCGCTGGCTGAAACGACTGGACCATATGGCCATCTTCCTGATGATTGCCGGGTCTTATACCCCGGTTTGTCTGATCGCACTGCATGGCAGTACCGGCTGGATTTTATTCAGTGTTGTCTGGAGCCTGGCCGTTGCGGGCATTGTGTTAAAACTTGTCTGGCTCAGTGCGCCACGCTGGTTATCCACCGTGATTTATCTGGCGATGGGCTGGATGGTGGTGTTTGCCGCTGGCCCAGCGATGGAAACCATCCCGGAAAATGCCCAGTGGTGGATTGTCTACGGCGGCCTGAGTTACACCATCGGTGCCATCGTCTATGCATTAAAGTGGCCTGACCCCTGGCCACGCTGGTTTGGCTTCCATGAAATCTGGCACTTATTTGTGATGGGCGGCGTGTTCTGCCACTTCTGGGCCTTTGCCTTTTATATGGCGGATATTCCGATATGAGCCTGCCACTGATCGATAATGACGCACTCTGCATCAGCCACAACGTTTGTCTGCCGCTGTACAAAATTGAACTGAGCGCCATTCGTGCTCAGGGAGCCGGTGGTCAGAATGTGAATAAAGTATCCAGTGCCATTCATCTGCGCTTTGATGTCCACGCTTCCGGCTTACCCGAGTTTTATCGTGAACGTTTACTGGCATTAAAAGACCAGCGCCTCAGTAAAGACGGCATCATTATTATCAAAGCCCAACAGTTCCGTACTCAGGAAAAGAACCGCGAAGATGCGTTGCAGCGGCTACAAAGCCTGATTCGCTCGGTCGCCAAAACCGAACGCAAACGCATTGCCACCAAACCTACCAAAGGCTCACAAAAGCGCCGGGTAGACAGCAAGGTGAAACGTGGGCAAACCAAAAATATGCGCCGCAAGGTGGATTATTAACACACTGCCCGGCTGGCGCATGTCAGAGTACTTGTTCTCTTATTTATTGTAGTTACAATAAATTATGGATATCGAATACGACAGCCACAAAAATCAGCACAATATTGAACAAAGAGGCATCAGCTTTGAGCTAGGGCCTGTTAACACTATTTAGATCTTTGCTGCTGGCAGTCAGTTTTTTCATGAGTAAGGCATGAGGAGCGTGGTTTAACGAGTTAAATAAGCAACGAATAACACAGCTCAGGGAAAAACTGACGCCAGCCCTTCGGGTTATGACTGAAAATCCCTCACTCTGTGTTGCTCATCATTCATTTAACCCGTTAAACATCATTCTTCGCGCCTTGATTGAAAGATTTTCAGTCATGACAGCGTGATCGAAATAGTGTTAACAGGCCCTAGAGAAACACTTTGATTTCTCTGATGTGCTGGAAGTGGATCAACGGATTAATGGCGAACTGCGCCACTTTGCATTGGGCAGGATTCAAGGAAGATTATACGCACTGGTTTATACGCTGCGTGGCGATGTTATTCGAGTTATCAGTCTGCGAAAAGCCAATCAGCGAGAGGTACGCCGCTATGAACAACAAGATTGATTCAACAATCAGCGACGCTGAAAACCCAGAATGGAGCGACGACATGTTTGCTCATGCTCGTCGTGGGCCTGCCGCCGCACTCAAAGCCCGCGGCCGCCCTAAATCCGAGATTACCAAAGTACAGAAAACCTTGCGTTTATCACCGGATGTAATTGAGTTCTTTCAGGCGGGTGGTAAAGGCTGGCAGACACGAATTGATGATGTTTTAAAAGAATACGTTAAAAGCCATCAGGCTTGACGGCTTGCGCAGCACTTTATCCGCGCCCACGATGTTTTTTAATCAGGTCGTAGGCGGTTTGAATTTCCTGAGTCTTTTCCTTTGCCAGCTTCATCATGGCTTCCGGCAGACCTTTGGCCAGCAGTTTATCCGGATGATGCTGGCTCATCAGTTTACGATAAGTCTTCTTTAGTTCGGCATCCGATACCGATGGCTCAACACCTAATACCGCGTACGCATTGGCCAGCTGTTGTTGCGCACTCTTCTGCCCGCGGCTGCGCTGCCCGGATACCGCGGCTTTGACCCGGCCATGAATCCATTCAAACTGAAACGCATTGATCCCAAGTTGGACACATAACTGGCTGAACAGCTTACGCTCGGCCACCGATAATTCGCCATCGGCATAAGCCACACTCAGCTGAATTTCGAGAAACATCTGCGCCAATGACGCCCGCTGACTGATGGCTCGTTTCAGTGAAGCCAGATCAGGCCCCAGTTCAAAATCTGTTTGTTTACCTTCGCTGAAATAGGCAATGGCTTGCTGGCGCTGACGACCGGATAACCCCATCTGATCCATGATGTAGGTAGCGGCAGCAATTTCAGATTCGCTGACACGGCCATCCACTTTGGCCAGCTTGCCCATAACCCGGAAGGTAGTACGGAAAAACACCTGCTGTACCGATTTCTGACCATTGTTCGGATTCAGCACCGAGGCATTAATATCCGCCGCCGCATCATTACCCAGCAACAAACGGCCGAAGCTCTGATCAAATAAATGGCCGGCAAACGCTCCAATTAACAGGCCAAACGGGCCGCCGGTTAATAAACCAAACGCACCGCCCACCAGTTTGCCGATAAAAAAGTTCATGCCTTGTCCTGTCATAGCGAGTGTTATGCGTCTGCCGCTGATGTCTGCAACTGTTGCTCTAAAGCCTGTAAACGCTCAGGGGTTCCTACATCGACCCAGTCTGCGTTTAAAGGTTCACCAATAATCTGCTGTCGTGCCATGGCCTGACGTAATAACGGTGCTAATGGCCGTACTCCCGGCTCAACCCCTACAAACAAAGCTGGCGACAACACACTGATGCCGGAGAAAGTAACCCCTTGATGCACAGCCTGTGGCCCTAAAATGCCAGAGTTGGTTAATTCAAAATCGCCATTAGGGTTATGCGCTGGATTATCGGTCAGCCCTAACCAGCCTGCCATCTGGCTTTGTTGAATTTGATCAGATTTTGCAAAGGCCTGGGCATAATCCCAGTTGCTCCAGACATCGCCGTTAATTAATAAAAAAGGATCAGTGCCTTCGCTCATTAACAAGGGTAATGCCTGCACAATGCCACCCGCGGTTTCCAGTGCTTCAGTTTCGGCGGAGTAACGAATCGAGCAACCCAGCTTATGACCATCCCCCAGCTCTTGTTCAATCATCTGGCCGAGATAGGCATGATTAATCACGATATCGCGAATACCAGCCGCCACCAGCTTCTCAATATGGTGCTGAATCAGCGGTTTGCCCACCAGCTTAAGCAATGGCTTCGGGCAGTGATCGGTTAGCGGTGCCATACGTGTGCCCCGCCCGGCAGCCAGAATCATGGCCTTCATGCTGTCACTCCATTGGCGTCTACCGCATGAGCGGCAAAGTGTTGTTCTAACGCGGGCATAAAGGATTGCTGCAACCACTGATGGAAAGCGGCCAGTTGTGGATAGTCAGCACTTACCTCCAGTAAATAACGGCAGGTATTGGGAATATCATTCAGGTAACCGTCTTTACCATCGCGCAGATGTAGCCGGGCAAAAATCCCAGCGGCTTTTAAATGACGTTGCAGTCCCATCCAGTCAAAATCTTGTTTGAAGCGTGCCCAATTATGCGGGTAAATACCGGCCGCCTGTGCCTTTTGCCAATATTGTTTTGCTAATTCCTGCACCAATGCATCCGGCCAACGCACATAACAATCCCGTAACAGCGATACCAGATCGTAACTCGCCGCTCCCACTACGGCATCCTGAAAATCAATCACACCTAATGTCTGGTCGGCTTTAATCATCAGGTTGCGGGAATGAAAATCACGATGCACGACTACTTGAGGCTGAGCCAGCGCCTGATCACGCAGCAAAGCAAAGGTCTGGTGCAACATGGTCAGTTCCTGCGGAGCCAGCGTCAGCTGTAACTTTTGCGTACACAACCAATCAATAAACAAGCTCATCTCCTGATCGAGCAATGCCTGGTCGTAAGCCGGTAAGTCTGAAGTTGGCAGCGCCTGAATGGCTAACAGCTGATCAATAGATTGACTGTAGAGTTGTGTTGCGGTGGTCAAGTCGTTGCGGTCTGCGTGTAGCGCTGGCCACAACAGTTCATCACCAAAATCTTCCAGCAACATAAAACCCCGCTCAAAATCATGCGCCAGTACCTGAGGTACCGCCACCTGATGTTGGTGCCAGGCCTGTGCGATGCGCACAAACCGCGGGTTATCTTCTTTATCAGCGGGGGCATCCACCAGAATCCAGCGCTGCTCATGCCCTTGGTCATCGGTGTGTAGCAGACGAAAATAGCGACGAAAGCTGGCATCGCCGGATACTACCTGTGGTTGTGGATTCACATTCAGTTCAGTCTGCTGTTGGATGATATCCACAGCCCAGTGCGCGAGTTCATCCCGACGCTGATCCATGCTGGCCTCTCAGAGTTAGTCGTTCTAGAATTGGCCGCCCCATGTCATAATGGCGGGCGTCCGGATTAACAGCCGTAATGTAACACAGATAACCAAATGGACAGGCGCTTCACAGCCACTATGACAACACTTATCAAAAAATTCCGATCTGCCAGAAAATTTGGTCTTATCACCCCGGTATTTACCTTGTCCATCAGCCTTGTCGCCAGCCATACCGCTCAGGCCCAGCAAGCTGCGTCCAGCCAACCGGGTTATCTGAACTGGTATCCCAAATCGTTGCTGACTGAAGACGAACTAGCCGCAACACCTGAGTTTTGCTCCGGCAGCTATCGACTGTCTGAGATTCCGGCGTTATCCGATGAGCGGATTGAAGTGGAAGCTGACAGCTCAACGCGAGAGAAAAACGGTGACACCCAATTCTCGGGTGATGTCGAGTTTAAACAGCACAATCGTATTTTAACCGGCCAGCACGCCAGTTGGTTTCCGGCCACGGAATCGGGCTTTTTCAGCGGTGACGTAAAATTGCGCAGCCCACTGCTAACCCTGCACGGTGAAAAAGCCGAACTGGCTGCCGACGGAGTAATGACCTTTTCGACCACTGAATATGCAGTACCCCAGCGTCATTTACGTGGCAGTGCCGAGACATTAAGCAGCCCGGGCGACGGCCGTTTTAAATTAGAAAACGCCACCCTGACCTTCTGCGAGCCACAAAGCAATGACTGGGATATTGCCGCGTCTGAATTAGAGATCGATCAGAATAGCGGAGTTGGCACCGCCTGGAATGCTCGCCTACGGGTAGCCGATGTGCCGGTAATGTACCTGCCGTATTACCGTTTTCCGGTGGGCGATCAGCGCACCACCGGTTTTTTAGACCCTCAAATTGCGGTTAACGGTCAGCTACAGGCGGAAGATATTCAGCTGCCATTTTACCTGAATATTGCGCCGAATCTGGATGCCACGATTACTCCGCATCATATTCTTGATCGTGGCCTGGCCTGGGAAGGTCAGCTGCGTCATAAAACCCGGTTATTCGGCGACGGTGAATTAAACCTCGGTTATCTGGGGGAAGATGATTTACAGCAGCAGGAGTACGACGACTTCAACAATGAGCTGCCGGAAGATGCCACCAACCAAAAAGAATCCGATGAGCGCTTCCTGATTAATTACACCCAGGCAGGCCGGATTTCCCAACACTGGCAACACCGCTGGCAGTTTAATAAAGTCAGCGACAGCGACTACTTTAATGACACTAACCCTACCGGGCCGGTCAACCGCGCCACTCACCTACCCAGCAGCGGCGAAATATTCTTTGATCAGGGCAACTGGCATTTTGATGTATTAGCAGAAAGCTTCCAGACCATTGATGACAGCATTGCTCTGAGAGACCGTCCTTATCGCCGTTTGCCGGAACTGGATCTGAGTTATCAGCCCACCGTGCTGAATGACTGGCAATTAGAGCAACAACTGCAGTACACCCAATTCAGCCGTAAAGACGAAGAAGAAATCGACTTTGTTGATCAGGAGTTATCCGGCTTTGATGCCCTGAACGGACGTCGCCTGTTATCCGAAACCGCCTTGTCTTACCCGATGGAATGGCCATTTGGCTTTGTAACGCCTAAGGCGGAATATCGTTACCGCAACTATGAACTGCTGGATGCCGACGAAACGGTTGAAGCCAATGACAATATTGAGCTGAACTCCGCCCATGGTATTGGTCGTTATAGTTTGGATGCCGGTCTGTATTTTGACCGTGATTTTGAATGGTTTAACAGCGACTACCAACAAACGCTGGAACCACGGGTATTCTGGGTGAAAAGCCCATATCTGGCGGGGCAGGAATTTATTCCTAACTTTGATACCGCCGAGCGCACCGTGACCTATGCCACCCTGTTTACCGGTGATCGCTTCAGTGGTGGTGACCGTCTGGCCGATCTGGATCAGGTCAGTGTAGGCCTGACCTCACGTTTTATACGGGATGATGGTCTGGAACAATTCCGCGCCAGTATCGGTCGTATTTATTACAACGAAGATCGCCGGGTACAGCTGGCAGGCAGCGCGGCGGGGCTGGCCGAGCTGGATCAGGAGAGCACTCAGGCAACTTCCAGTACACTGGGCGAAGTGGAGTGGAACCCAAGCGAACAGCTGTCTCTGTACCACACGCTGGAATGGGACCCCTACGAAGACTACGCCAAACAGCGTCGTTACGGTTTGCGCTTTGAAACCCAGCAGAATCGTATGTTGAATATCGCCACCAATACGGTGCAGGAGTACAACGAAACGGACGACCGCTTTGATATTACAACCAAACAGCTGGACTGGGGCTTTTTCTGGGCGCTTAACCAGAGTTGGGGCATCGTTGGCCGCCAGTTGCGCGATTTACGCTCCTACGACAGCGATGAAGCTCGCCCGGTCAGCAACGTACTGGAATCATTAGCTGGTTTTGAGTATCAGAACTGCTGCTGGCGTTTCCAGATGTTATACCGCGAATCGACTTCCTCGGATAATGATCGCGAAGAATTCAGTACAGACAAACGCTATGGCTTTATACTCAGCATCCAGTTAAAAGGCCTGACCACCTTAGGCGGTGGCTCCGATGCCCTGATTGAGGATGCAGTAACCGGTTACTCACGACGAAACTATCATGACTATTAAATCTATTCTTTCTGCCGGGTTATTCAGCTTCGGCCTGTTATCCGGCGCAGCGCAGGCAGCCCCGGTATCCATTGACCATGTGGTGGCCGTTGTTGATGACGACATCCTGATGGACAGTGAATTACAGCTGCGTATTGGCGAAGTAAAACGTCAGAACCGCGGAGCACAGTTACCGGCGGCCACAGTGTTACGCACTCAGGTACTGGAACGTATGATTCTGGAAAGCATTCAGCTGCAGATGGCCGATCGCGGTGGTATCCGTATTGCCGACACCGAGCTGAATAACGCCATTCGCCGTATTGCCTCCCAGAACCAGATGTCACTCAGTGAATTCCGCCAGGCGATGGAAAGTGAAGGTGTGTCTTTCACCCTCGCCCGTGATCAGATCCGTAATGAAATGCGCGTCAGTCGGGTACAGCGTTTTCAGGTTGGTGAGCGAATTCAGATCACCGATCAGGATGTCGATTATTTTCTCGCCTCCGATCTGGGCAAACTGGCCTCAGCGGCAGAATACCGTATTGGCCATATTCTGATTGCCGTACCGTCTCAGGCCAGCCCGGGGGATTTACAAAAAGCCGAAAAGCAGGCCCATGGTATTGTCGCCAACCTGCGCAGCGGTGCCGACTTCCAGCAAACGGCGATTGCTCAGTCGAACGGTCGTAATGCATTAAAAGGGGGTGATCTGGGCTGGCGCAAAGAAGCGCAGTTACCGGGTATCTTTGCCGATGTGATTCCTGAGTTGCAGGTTGGTGAAGTATCCAACCCAATCAAAAGCGCCA
Source organism: Bacterioplanoides sp. (assembly GCF_965226395.1). Taxonomy (GTDB): domain Bacteria; phylum Pseudomonadota; class Gammaproteobacteria; order Pseudomonadales; family Oceanobacteraceae; genus Bacterioplanoides. Next base: position 791,977 of record NZ_OZ245358.1, read on the forward strand.
GTGGTTACCATATTGTCACCGTGACCGAAAAACGCGGTGGCACGACACAAATGATCACCCAGACCAAAGTACGTCATATTCTGGTGCAGCCGAACGAACTGCGTAGCGCGGCAAAAACCAAAGCACTGATTGAGCGCATCTATAAGCGCCTGCAAAACGGTGAAGACTTTGAAACCCTGGCACGTGAATTCAGTGATGACCCCGGCAGTGGTGCCAGCGGTGGCGACCTGGGTTGGGTAAACCCAGGCGATATGGTGCCAGCCTTTGATAAAACCATGGCGGCCACTCAACCTGGCGAATTAAGCGAGCCGTTTGAGAGTCGCTTTGGTTGGCATGTTCTTCAGGTTGAAGGCCGCAAAGAAACGGATATTGGTGCAGAGAAACAACGCGATCAGGTACGCCAGCTGTTATACAGCCGTCGCTTTGAGGAAGAACTGCCGATCTGGCTGCGTAAAATCCGTTCCGAAGCGTATGTTGATATCAAGGGCGATGAATGATCCGGCTGGCAATTACCGCCGGTGAACCGGCCGGCATTGGCCCGGATTTGTGCATTCAACTGGCTCAGCAACCACATAATCAACGACAACTGATTGTGATTGCCGATCCACAACTGCTGCAGCAACGGGCTCAGCAGCTGGGGCTGGCGCTTGAGATTCTGATCTTTGATGATCGCAGTCCACTGCAAGCCGCTAAACCTGGCCAGCTATGGGTGTACCCGGTCAGTTTACGTGCTCAGGCAACGGCCGGTGTGCTCGACACCACAAATGGTTTGTATGTGCTGGAAACCCTGCGTATTGCCGCTCAGGGTTGCCTCGATAAACGCTGGCACGGCATCGTTACCGCGCCAGTACACAAAGGGGTGATCAATGATGCTTTAGCAGCCAACCCGGAGTTTGATGATCCGGTGATCAAGGCCTCTGATGTTACCGGGCACACAGCTTTTACCGGCCATACAGAGTACTTCCGCGATTATTGTGGTGTCACCGAAGTGGTGATGATGCTGGCCACCAGCGACTTAAAAGTCGCTTTGGTCACCACTCACCTGCCGTTGCGTGACGTGGCGGATGCCATTACTCCCGAACGTATTCAGCGCGTCAGTCGTATTCTGCATCACGATTTACAAACCTTTTTTGGTTTACCACAACCGCGCATTCTGGTTGCCGGGCTTAATCCACACGCCGGTGAAGATGGGCATTTAGGCCGTGAAGAGCTGGATGTGATTAACCCAACACTGGCAGGGCTGCGCGATGAGGGCCTGCAACTGATTGGCCCGCTACCCGCAGACACCTTATATACACCCAAGTTATTAGAACAGGCGGATGCCACCCTGGCGATGTATCACGACCAGGGATTACCGGTATTAAAATTCCACGGATTCGGACGGGCCGCTAATATTACTCTTGGACTTCCGATTATCCGCACTTCGGTTGATCATGGTACAGCACTCGATCTGGCAGGCAGTGGTAACGCTGATGCCGGTAGCCTGCTGACTGCGATCGAAGTTGCCAGCCAAATGGCACACAATGTATGAGCAATACCTCCGACTCCCGTTCGTTAAACCCGAATCAGCACGGCCATAAGGCACGTAAACGCTTTGGTCAGAACTTTCTGCACGATCACTACGTGATCGACAAAATTGTACGCTCGATTAATCCTAAGCCGGAAGATTGTCTGGTGGAGATTGGCCCGGGCATGGGGGCCATCACTGAGCCCCTGCTGGAAGCCAGTGGTCGCCTGAACGTGGTTGAACTCGACCGCGACCTGATTCCGATCCTGCGCACCAAGTTTTTTAACTACCCGGATTTTAATATCTACGAAGGCGATGCGCTGAAGTTTGATTTCCGCCAGCTGCTTGATAACGACGAGCAACAACTGCGGATTGTTGGCAACCTGCCTTACAACATTTCCACGCCGCTGATTTTCCACTTTCTGAGTCACCATGCCATGGTGAAAGACATGCACTTTATGTTGCAGAAAGAAGTGGTCGATCGTCTGGCTGCCGGGCCCGGTACTTCTGATTATGGCCGCCTCGGCATCATGGCGCAGTATTACTGCAAAGTAGAGCCGTTGTTTATTGTTGGCCCCGGCTCGTTTAATCCGCCGCCCAAAGTGGATTCGGCTATTGTCCGGCTGGTACCTTACGATGAGCTGCCGTATCCGGCGAAAGATACTAAGGTATTACAACGGGTGGTACGCGAAGCTTTCAGCATGCGCCGTAAAACCATCCGTAATACCCTGAAAAAATTACTCAGCGCCGATGAGATTGAAGCACTGGGACTGGATACCAGCCTGCGTCCGGAGCGCCTGACGCTGCAGGACTACGTCAGCATTGCCGACGCGGTATACGATAAGCAGCAACATGAAGCTGACGACCAATAATCACTGAGACGACTGAGAGCAGCACGGATGAAGACACTTGACGATAGCATCGAAGTTGATGTCATCAGCGAATATCTGGCCGAGCAATCGGTGCCAGACGAGCAACGCTTTGTGTTTGCCTATCATATCCGCATTATTAACCACGGTGAGCAGCCAGCTACACTGCGCAGCCGCCACTGGTTTATCGCCAACGGCAATGCCGACGTTCAGGAGGTTAATGGTGAAGGTGTGGTGGGTGTACAGCCCACCATTGAATCCGGTGATTATTTTGACTACTCCTCCGGTGCCGTGCTGGCAACCAAAGTGGGCAGTATGCGTGGCTATTATGTGATGGAAGCACAGGATGGCACCTTATTTCATGCCACTATTCCGGTCTTTACTCTGGCCACCCCACACGCTCTGAATTAACTAAGATTTTGTAAATGGCTACTTACGCAATTGGTGATTTACAAGGCTGCTTTGAACCGTTGCAGCGCTTGTTAGATAAAGTGAAATTTAACCCGGCTAAAGACCACTTATGGCTGGCCGGTGATCTGGTTAACCGCGGCCCGCAGTCGCTTGAAGTGTTACGTTTTCTCAAAGACCTGCAGCACCGGGCTGTTTGTGTTCTTGGCAACCACGATCTGCACCTGCTGGCGGTGTACTACGGTGATCATAAGATCAAACGCAGCGACACACTGGATCTGATTCTTAACGCACCCGATGTGGATGAATTAATGGACTGGCTGCGCCATCAGCCGCTGGTGCACTTTGATGAAGCGCGCAACTGGTGCATGACCCATGCTGGGCTGCCGCCTCGCTGGAGTGCCCGTAAAGCCAGGCGTTTATCTCAGGAAGTGGAAGCGGCGATTCAGGGCGAAAAACCGCAGAAGTTTTTTAAAGAGATGTACGGCAACCTTCCGGTGCGCTGGGATAAAAACCTTGAAGGTGTTGATCGTCTGCGCGCAATTGTAAACTTCCTGACCCGTATGCGTTTTATCGATGGTATGGGGACGCTCGATCTGATGAGTAAAGAAGGCCTGGATACCGCCCCTAATGGCTTCTTGCCCTGGTTTAAGCATCCCAAGCGTAAAGCAGCGGATACCCGTGTTCTGTTTGGTCATTGGGCAGCCCTGGAAGGCAAAGCAGAAGCGGATAACGTGTTTGCACTGGACACCGGTTGTGTCTGGGGTGGTAAGCTAACGGCACTGCGTCTGGAAGATGAAAAACGTTTTCAGGTCAGTGCCCAGCCAAAAAAAGAATCGATGAACAAAAAAGTCAGTAGTAAAAAGAAGAATACAGTATGACTCAGTTTAAACGCATTGCCGCCTCCGACGCTCACACCCTGCTCGATGCCGGTGATACACAAGTGATTGATATCCGCGACCCGGGCAGTTATGCACAAGGCCATATCCGCCATGCCCTTTATGTTGATAACAGCAATGTGCAGCAGTTTGTCGAAAATGCCGCCCGGGAAAAACCATTATTAGTGTGCTGTTATCACGGTAATTCCAGCCAAGGCGCGGCACAATATTTTGCTGAACAGGGCTTTCAGGAAGTCTACAGCCTGGATGGCGGTTATGAGATGTGGAAAGTAGCTTACCCTCAGTGGTGCGAGCAATAATATTTCGAGCTCCTGATTGCTGTTCCTGAATTAAACAGGTTCATACCATAATGATGGAGCTAAACATCTGAATTAAAAACATTTTATCGTTTATTTAAACGCTTGTTTCAGCGCTTATTTCAGCGCTGGCGCCCCATCTTTCTCTTCCCTTTTCATTGTTTACAAATTCTTTTAATTGGTCGAAACATACTAATTCGGCACAGCAAATGCTTTATTAAATCAACGGCGTCAAAAATTAATCCTAACAATAATTTACTGGCGAACCGCAACCAAACTGACCCATACTGGTCTTATAAAGCGTCTATTTAAATTTCACGTAAAGCAGTAACGGATATGTAAACCAAAATTAAAAGCAACAGCCAAGAGGTGACCTATGAGTGTATTCAGCCGTTATCAGGAAAGGTATCAGGCAACACAGGAAGAGGTAATGTCCCTGCAGCAATACCTTGAGCTCTGCAAACAGGAACCATCGGTGTACGCCACGGCCGCAGAGCGGATGTTAATGGCAATTGGCGAACCAGAAGTGATCGACACCTCAAAAGATTTACGCCTCAGTCGTATTTTTTCCAATAAAGTCATTAAACGTTATCCGGCTTTTTCTGAATTTTATGGCATGGAAGAAGCCGTAGAAAACATCGTTGCTTATTTTCGTCACGCCGCTCAGGGGTTGGAAGAGCGCAAACAAATTCTGTATTTATTAGGCCCGGTGGGGGGCGGTAAATCCTCATTGGCAGAACGGCTGAAACAGCTGATTCAACATATTCCCTTCTACGCGATTAAAGGCTCTCCGGTTTTTGAGTCACCTCTGGGATTATTTGACCCAGATGAAGATGCTCATATTCTTGAAGAAGACTACGGCATTCCGCGGCGTTATCTCGGCAAAGTGATGTCGCCCTGGGCGGTCAAACGCCTGCATGAACTCGGTGGCGACATCAGTAAATTTGAAGTGGTCAAACTCTACCCATCCATTCTCGATCAGGTTGGGGTCGCAAAAACCGAGCCCGGTGATGAGAATAATCAGGATATTTCCTCTCTGGTGGGTAAAGTTGATATCCGTAAGCTGGAAGACTTCTCACAGGATGATCCGGATGCGTACGCCTACTCCGGTGCTCTCTGTCGTGCTAATCAGGGATTAATGGAATTTGTTGAGATGTTTAAAGCGCCCATTAAGGTGCTGCACCCACTGTTAACCGCCACCCAGGAAGGTAATTACAACGGCACCGAAAGCATGGGCGCCATGCCATTTGAAGGGGTGATTCTCGCCCACTCGAACGAATCCGAGTGGCAAACCTTCCGTAATAACAAAAACAACGAAGCCTTCCTCGACCGGGTTTATATCGTCAAAGTCCCTTACTGCTTACGTGTTGATGAAGAGGTGGATATTTATCAGAAACTGTTAAAAAGCAGTTCGTTAGCGAATGCTCAGTGTGCCCCGGATACATTGAACATGCTGGCGAAATTTACCGTATTGTCTCGCTTATTAGTGCCGGAAAATTCCAGCGTGTATTCTAAAATGCGTATTTATAATGGCGAGAACCTGAAAGACACTGACCCCAAAGCAAAATCGATTCAGGAATACCGCGACACCGCTGGTGTTAACGAAGGCATGAGTGGTATTTCCACCCGCTTTGCTTTCAAAATTTTATCCAAAGTTTTTAATTTCGACTCGACCGAAGTGGCGGCTAACCCGGTTCATTTGTTGTATGTGCTGGAACAAGCACTGGAACAGGAACAATACCCGGAAGAAATACACGACCGTTATCTGAATTATATTAAAGAGTACCTGGCAACTGAATACGTTGACTTTATTGGCAAAGAAATTCAGACCGCTTATCTGGAGTCTTATTCCGAATACGGCCAGAATATTTTTGATCGTTACGTTACCTATGCCGACTTCTGGATTCAGGATCAGGAATACCGCGACCCGGAAACCGGAGAAATGCTTGATCGTACCGCGATTAACGAAGAGCTGGAGAAAATCGAAAAATCCGCTGGCATCAGCAACCCGAAAGATTTCCGTAATGAAATTGTGAATTTTGTATTGCGTGCCCGCGCTAACAATAATGGTAATAATCCGTCCTGGCAGTCGTACGAAAAAATGCGCTCAGTAATTGAGAAGAAGATGTTCTCTAATACCGAAGATCTGCTACCAGTTATTTCTTTCTCAGCGAAATCGTCCTCAGACGATCAGAAAAAGCACGACGATTTTGTCGACCGTATGACCGAGCGAGGCTATACCGAGAAACAGGTACGGTTATTATCCGAGTGGTATTTACGCGTTCGTAAGTCGCAATAATTCCTGCAAGCGAGGTAAGGTATGTCTTACATTATCGACCGGCGCTTAAATGGTAAAAATAAAAGCATGGTAAATCGCCAGCGCTTTTTGCGTCGTTACAAGCAACATATCAAAGGGGCAGTTTCGGATGCGGTAAATAAACGCTCCATTACCGATATGGAGCGTGGTGAACAGGTATCCATCCCCACCCGCAGTACACACGAGCCCATGATCACTCATGGGCCCGGGGGCAAACAACACCGTGTGTATCCCGGTAATAAAGAATTTAATACCGGTGACCAGATTCAGAAACCACAGGGTGGTGGTGCTGGTTCAGGCAGCGGCCAGGCCAGTAACCAGGGAGAAGGAGAAGACGATTTTTCGTTTTACCTCAGTAAAGAAGAGTTCCTGAATTATCTGTTTGATGATTTAGAACTGCCCAATATGGTGAAAAAAACATTAAGCCAGTCCAGTGAATACAAAACCCTGCGTGCTGGTTTTGTTTCCGAAGGCACGGCCAATAATCTGTCGGTGGTTCGCTCTTTACGTAATGCTCACGCCCGGCGTATTGCCATGGGTTCCGGCAAACGGAAAAAGCTCAAACAGCTGAAGCAGCAATTGGCGGAATTTGAACAAGAAAGTACATCACAAGCTTCTGTAATACAGCAACTGCAAGAAGAGATTGCCGACCTGGAACGGCGACTAAAACTGGTGCCTTTTATTGATGATCTGGATTTACGTTATCGTAATCAGGTTAAAGTGCCAGTACCCAGCAGCAAAGCAGTGATGTTTTGTCTGATGGATGTCTCCGGCTCGATGACTCAGGATGTGAAAGACATCGCAAAACGCTTTTATATTCTTCTGTATTTATTTCTGCAAAAAAACTACGACCATATCGAGATTGTTTTTATTCGCCACCACACCAGTGCCAAAGAAGTATCGGAAGAGGACTTTTTCTACTCCCGGGAAACCGGTGGCACCATTGTCTCCAGCGCACTGCGGCTGATGCAGGAGATTGTTGAGCAGCGCTATACCAGCAGTGAATGGAATGTTTATGCCGCCCAGGCGTCCGATGGTGACAACTGGGATGACGACTCGCCCCAATGTGCCGAGCTGTTAAATAACCGTTTATTACCTATGGTGCAGTATTTTTCTTATATCGAAATTACCCCCCACCAGCACCAGGCTTTATGGGAGGCTTATAAAAATCTGGAACAAAGCCATCATGGCCGCTTTGCTATGGCACAGATACGTAATGCTGGAGATATTTATCCGGTGTTCCGTGAATTATTTGCCAAAGAGAAATATCAGCAAGCCAGTTAAACATGCGTTGATGAGGTCTTTATGACGAGCCATTCTGTAACGAACAAAACAGAAGATAACAGGGAAAGACAGTATATCTCCACCGACTCAGACTGGAACTTCGAATTATTGCAGCGTTATGACGAAGAAATCGCCCGGGTCGCTGCGTTATATAAACTGGACACTTACCCAAATCAGATCGAAGTGATCAGTGCTGAGCAAATGATGGATGCCTATTCATCGGTAGGAATGCCCATTGGCTATAACCACTGGTCTTATGGCAAGCAGTTTTTATCGACACAGAAAAATTATCAACGTGGCCAGATGGGGCTGGCCTATGAAATAGTGATTAATTCAGATCCCTGTATTGCCTATCTGATGGAAGAAAATACCTTGCCTATGCAGGCGTTGGTCATTGCCCACGCCTGTTATGGTCATAATTCTTTTTTTAAGGGTAATTACCTATTCCGCACCTGGACGGACGCCAGTTCAATTATTGATTACCTGTTATTTGCCAAACACTATATCCGAAAATGTGAAGAAAAATATGGCATGGATGAGGTAGAAAAAACCCTAGATGCCTGCCATGCCCTGCAGAATTACGGTGTCGACCGTTACCGTCGGCCCAAACCGGTATCAGCCGCCGAAGAAAAGCTGCGCCAGCAAGAACGAGAAAATATTCTGCAACAGCAGTTAAACGATTTATGGCGCACTATTCCTAATCAGGAAAAAGCCGAAACCCAGCAAAAGAAACGCCGCTTTCCATCCGAGCCACAGGAAAACCTGCTGTACTTTTTAGAGAAAAATGCTCCCTTACTCGCGCCCTGGCAGCGAGAGATTGTGCGTATTGTGCGAAAAATATCCCAGTATTTTTATCCACAACGTCAGACTCAAGTGATGAACGAGGGCTGGGCTACTTTCTGGCATTACACTTTGCTGAACCATTTGTACGATGAAGGTAAGGTGACCGATGGCTTTATTCTTGAATTTCTCAGCTCACACACCAACGTGGTTTTCCAGCCACCGTTTGATGCGCCCTACTTTAATGGCATCAATCCTTATGCGTTAGGGTTTAATATGTTTCAGGATATTAAGCGCATCTGCCAAAACCCAACCGCTGAAGATAAAGCCTGGTTCCCGGATATTGCCGGTAGTGACTGGCTGGAAACTCTGCACTTTGCCATGCGCAATTTTAAAGATGAAAGTTTTATTCAGCAGTTTTTATCGCCAAAGCTGATGCGTGATTTTCATCTGTTCAGTATTTACGATGATGACGAGAAACCCAACTTTGAAGTCTCAGCCATTCATGATGAGCGAGGCTATCGTCAGGTACGGGAACGCTTGGCACAACAGTATGATTTATCGGTGCGCGAGCCTAATATTCAGGCCTGGTCGATTGAACTTGAAGGGGATCGGTCACTGACATTGCGTCATACCATGCAGGATAGCAAACCGCTGTCCAGTGATACTCACGAGGTACTCAGGCACCTGCATTATTTATGGGGTTTTGATATTCATCTGGAAACCTGGCAGGAGCAACGTATGGTTAAACGCTTCTCCTATCCGGCCACCACGCTTGAAGATTTTTAATTTTGACTTCAATCCAAAAGCGTTTCTGAGGCCGCTAGGGCAAGTAGCTTTTTACCAGGCAATCACCATATCATCGCGCTGAATCGCTAAATGCTCTGCCGTGTATTTCATTTCAGCCACCACAAACTGTGGCTGAACCTGCTTCACCACCACCTCGGTCGCCATATCACTTAACTCCGTGCGGGGTTCCAGATCAAGGTTATAGAAGGTACTGGTGCGGTACACCTGAAACTTATCTCCCGGACGAATACCAGCACCGGCACTGGCTTCGATATGCAAGCGGTTACCACGGGCTTTCACCACACGTGCCATAAAAGGCTGACAACGTAATACTTCATCCAGATCATCCACCACAGAAGTCAGCACTTCACGCACTTCATGACCATAGCCAGTCTGCCAGAAGCGTGGTGAAGCAAAGCCAACGCCTTGCTGGCGTGGAATATCCCAATCGCCGGAAGTGGCATAACTGCGCTGAAACAACATGGCACCACTTAAGCCATCATGAACAAACACATCCACCACAAACTGACGCTGAGTGCCGGATGATTCAAACCCGGCCAGTGACAGCCATCGATCGGTAATACCCGGTTCTGATTCCCGCGCTTCTCCCTGCATAGCCAGATCACGCACCACACCAGAAACCACATACTGAGCGCCCAGCTGGGTTGCCAATGAGATGGACGTGGTTAACCGTTGTTGTGGCGTTTCTGCTGACGGCGCACGGCGAGGGTCCTGAAACAGACTAGTGCGGGTAGCATCCAGCGCATGAGTAGCACCACGATCATTCAGAGTATTCAGCAATACCCGGGGTAAATCCTGCTCGATATTCTCCAGCTGCCCCAGCGTTGCCTGCATCGGTTGTGCTAAACCAAAGCCGGTAATCGCAATGGCCTTACGATAGCGCTGTGACGAGTTCGGGCACATCGCCTGAGCACTGACATCGGCACGAATGGCGATCTGATACAGGCCATCCAGTTGCTCTTCCCAGAGTACTTCGACATTTTTGAGCTGAGCGTCTGAGCGCAGGCGGATCTGATCTTCTTCGATGACTCCATGTTCCATCAGCTGAGTACTGCTGATTTGCGCACCGGCACGTAAACTGGCCTGGCGCATGGCATCGTCCAGCGCTTGCTGGCGCACATACGAAATGGCTCCGTCTAACGGTGCCTGACCAACCACCTCAACCGTTAATGCCAGGGCAGAAACCGTCAGGGCATTTAACAACAGCAATAAAAACAGACGCTTTAACATAATGACCACCGTTTGCCCGATTAATTATTCAATCTGGTTATTTATTCAATCCAGCTATTCAATAAAGTAAAAGCCAGATTCCGGCAAGGCTGCCTGACCCTGAACCCGCTGGCGCTGAGAAGCGGCAAAATGATTTGGATTATTGCCACCCAAAGGCACACGGCAATCAACATTAAAGCGCTGGTTATCCGTGGTTTGTAAACAGTTACGGAAGCCCTGATCAATAATCATCTCAAGAACCGTTTCGACACTGCCATCGGGCAGCACATCGGTGGAAACAACGCGGGCACCGTGCATATAGGTTTCGACATAGGTGCGGAAGCGGTCGTTCTGAACCACCATATCGCGCACTGTAGTGCTGCCCTGAATGGAGGTTCCGTAAACCCGTTCAGCCATAGAACGGTAAGCGTCCATCTTCGCTGCTCTCATTGCCATCAGACGTTTTTGCACCGGATTCTTTTTGGTGTCAGAAGCCATCGCGCCATAACCCACCACCCGCAGTACCATCGGAGCAATCGGATCAATTTCCTGCTCAACTGGCTGAAAAAAAGCTTCCGGTTCTTCAAAGCTTTCTTCTTTAATCAATGCACTCGAACAGGCCTGTAACCCCAGTATTGAAGTCAGAGCCAGACTGACGGCAAAGCCCTTACGCATTGAATGTTTCATACCAATTCTCCTAAAACCTGATCTGCTTGTCGTTGCCTGAAACAGCGCTTAGTGGGGTTATCGGCATCCGCCAGCAGATATTTAACAAATAAATTTACCCCCTGCTTGTACCCCCGAATGGTGAGGAACAGATAAGCAGAGGGGTACATAAGTCTAGTTGAGAATTTTGCGGAAGAAGATTCTTTTCAGGCAGCGATCCAGCGGCCGGTGCCACTGGTACAGAGCCAGCCCCGCTAATAACAAGGCGGCACCTTTGAGCGCCACCCGCTCAAAACTTTCGTCATTAAGCAGATTCCCCCAGGTCAAAGCCAGAACCGGAGCAATCAGGGTAATTAAAGTGACACGTGCAGCTGACAGGTATTTAAGAATATAAAAGTACAGCATAAACCCAATAATGGAGCCAAACAGCACCAGATATCCTAAGCCAAGCTGGCTTTTTAATGACCAGTTTTCAGGAATGCTGATACCAAAAAACGGCAACGTCAGCAGATACAACAGCGACGAAAACCCTAACGTGCCACTGGTTTGTACCATCGGATGTAATCCGGCATTAGCTTTTTTCACCCACACCGCACTCCAGGCAAAAAAGAACACCGACAATAAAGTACCAGCAATCCCACGCCAGGCATCGGCATCAACCGCCGTGCGGGCACTGACGACGAGTGTCAGTCCAGACAGGGCAATCAACAGAGCCAGCAGTCGCGCCGGGGTCAGTTCACGTTCTTTTAACCAGACATAAGCAATCGCCCCGGATAACATCGGCGATAAACCATACATCACCGAAATTAATCCAGAAGGAATATATAAAGAACCCCAGTACACCGACATCATGGCGCCATAAACACCCACCGAGCCTGCCAGATAGCTGGTTAATGCGCCTTTAGTAAATACCAGGCGCTGACGCAGCAACCACAAAACCGGTACAGACAATAACGCCGCGAACCACATGCGCAGTACCAGTGCGGTATAGAAGTCCAGCCCTTGCTGACTGAACTGAATCGCCAGCGGTGTGCTCGACCAGATAAGAATGACCGTTAAATAGGCAAGTATAATAACCATGCCAAATCCTCCTGTTAGATAAGTTGGAGGGTCTGCGGCCAGGCAATAAAAAAGGCCGCTGATGCGACCCTTTGAATGACCAGTTAGTTGTCAATAATCGGATCGCAATTTCACCCAGGCACACCAGATTGCACGCATGGCCAGTCGGACAGCGCGTAGCTTTACGAAACGAATCATCGTCTGTGTCAGCATGGTGGTTATTTCCTGAATATCAGTGATTACAATGTTGCCGACTGGCATTTAAGGTACGCCAGTCAGTTGGTGTCGATCATGACAACTAAGCCAGCATAAAGTTCAGACTTTATTCATGCAAGATTTGATTTTATGGCTAAGGTTAAATTTACAAGAACAATCGTTTCGCCTTAATGCTCAGGAATTTTGATCATGATTAAACGCTCCCTGCTCGCTGCCTCCGTGGCTGCAATCAGTGCTCAATCGGCTCTAGCGGCTCCGTTTTTACCAATCGACGCCCGAGGCCTGGCTATGGGGAACACCGGTGTTGCCAGTGCACAACGTGCCCATGCCCCGGCTTACAACCCGTCTTTATTATCTCAGGCCCACGAAGATGATGATTTTGCGCTGATTTTCCCACAACTGGGGGTCAGCGTGCGGGATGAAGAAGATACTGTATCTACCGCTGAAGATATTGCCGATGACTTACTGCCAGCACTGGAAGATCTGATTGAAGATGGTGTTGATGGCGGCCCAAGCTTTGAGCTTCGTGTCGAAGCGCTGGAACAGGCTATTAATAATTTTGATGTTGCGATCCAGAACATCAATAACAACAGTATTACCCCCAGCACACGCCTATCGAATCTTGAAACCCGTAATACCGAATTAAAAGATGCTCTGGAAGATGTTCGCGATAGTCTGAGCGATGTGGATAATGTGGCGGATAACTTAACAGAGTCGTTAGAAAGTATTTCCGGTGATCCACTCAGTGGCCGGCTAGGTGTTGGTACCGCGCTGGCAATTCCCAGTAAAAAGTTTGCCGCCGCATTAAGCGTCAGCGGTACCGCTACCTTCTCCGGGCGAGCCATTTTTTCAGACCGCGACCTGGATCTATTAGGTTCTTATGTACCGGGAGCACAAGCCTATATTGATGAAGCACGGGCGGTAACCAATACCTTTGATGCCGCGCTGACTGCAGCCAACGCCGAAACTAATGATGCTGATAAAGTTCAGACATTAGCTAATGAGTTACAAACCAACAATATTGAAGATCAGATCGACGATGCCAGTAACTTCGGTTTTACCGCTGGCAATGGTACTGAGATCTTTAGTGGTGGTGAATTAACCGATGAAGCCAGTGATCCGAATCTGGACTCCCGGGTTGAAGTGGTTGCGGTTGCCGTTGTTGAAGCCGCACTGTCCTTCTCCCGCGAGTTCACCATTGCCGGGGAGCAGGTCGCTATTGGTATTACGCCGAAAATCCAGAAAATCTCGACCTTCCACTATGTCACCGAAGTGGATAACGATGATGATATCGAAAGTGAAGATATTGAAGATTCACAAGAAGATTACAGCCACTTCAACCTGGATATTGGCGCCTCTTATCGCTTTGGTGATGCCAACCAGTGGACTGTTGGTCTGGTGGCCAAAAACCTGAACGGCGGCGAGTTTGATTATCAGGATGCGGTGGTTGAAGTCGATGCAGAAGATCGTGCATTACCAAACTTTCAGGAAAGAACCATCCGCGGTGGCAAAGTCTCACTGGATCCACAATTCCGCGCCGGTCTGGCTTATCAAACCGAATGGGTTGCTCTGGCACTGGACGTAGACCTGATGGAAAACGATCCGGTTGCGTTTGAAAACCCAACTCAGTATGCCGCGTTAGGGGCTGAGCTGAATTTATGGGATACCGTGCAGTTCCGTACCGGCTACCGCACCAACATGAGCGCTTCGGATGCTGATGTGGTATCGGTTGGTTTTGGTTTCTCGCCATTTGGTGTTCATCTGGATATTGCCGCACTGGCAAATCCAAACGACGTAGAGAAAGAAGCTGGTGTAGCGATGGAGCTGGGCTTCTATTTCTGATACCTGCTACTACTTCTGCAACTTATACAATACCTGCTTAACAGCAAAGCGCGTTACACTAACGCGCTGAACTGCGATAGCCCTGAACTGACTGCAGTTCGGGGCTTTTTTATTTGGACTCTGACATTTTATGAACACTTATCTGGTTGGTGGCGCGGTACGCGATGCATTATTAAATATCCCGGTCAAAGACAAAGACTGGGTGGTTGTTGGTGCTACGCCAGAAGAATTGCTGCAACAGGGTTATCAACAGGTTGGTGCCGACTTTCCGGTATTTCTGCATCCACACACCCACGAAGAATATGCACTGGCTCGTACCGAGCGTAAATCCGGTCAGGGTTATCAGGGTTTTGATTGTCGCTTCAGCCCGGACATTACACTGGAAGAAGATTTATTACGCCGTGACTTAACCATTAATGCCATGGCTCAGGACGAACACGGCAACATCATCGATCCATACCATGGTCAGCAGGATTTAAACAATCGGGTGTTACGGCATGTCTCTCCGGCTTTTAGCGAAGATCCGTTACGGGTATTACGCGTTGCCCGCTTTGCAGCACGGTTTGCCACCATCAATGATCGGCCCGGTTTTACCATTGCCGAAGAAACCATGGCGCTGATGCAAAATATGGTTAACGATGGCGAGCTGGATCACCTGGTGGCCGAACGGGTATGGCAGGAAACACAACGGGCATTAACCGAGAGCAATCCACACATTTATTTTCAGGTATTGCGTGATTGTGGCGCTCTGAAAATCTGGTTTAAAGAAATTGATGATTTATTTGGTATTCCACAACCCGAGCAATACCACCCGGAAATTGATTGTGGTATCCACGCATTAATGTCGTTACAAGCTTGCGTACCATTATCCACAAATATTGCGACTCGTTGGGCGGCACTCACCCACGATCTGGGCAAAGCGCTGTCTGATAAAGCCAACCTGCCCCGCCACTTTGGCCATGAAACCAAAGGGTTAAAACCCATTAAAGCATTATGCAAAAAGCTGAAAGCTCCAAAAGACGCACAAGAGCTGGCATTAATTTGCAGTGAATTCCATACCCACGTACATCGTGCGTTGGAATTAAAACCCGAAACCCTGTTAAAAGTGTTTGATCGGGTGGACGCCTGGCGAAAACCAGAACGGTTTGAGCAATTTTTGCTGGTGAGTATTGCCGATTCCCGTGGCCGGACTGGTTTCGAAAACTGTGACTATCCACAAACGGATTATATGCGCGAAGCCTTACAAGTCGCATTATCCGTTACCGCTAAAGATATGATGGCTCAGGGATTGGCCGGGCCAGAAATCCGCGAAGGACTACAAAAAGCGCGAGCGGAACAATTAAAGGCGTGGAAGATTTCTCAAGCTTAAAAATTGCATCGGATATGTTTTCAATAGCAGCAACAGGATGTTGCGGTAGGATCTAGGGCCAGGGATGGCCCACAGATCCGGCGGCTGAAAATATATCTGATGTAATTTTATGGTTCTTATAAAAAGCGATAAGTGTGTATTATTTTTTGTCGCCGCGCAGAAGCCACGTCCCTGTGATCGCTGCGCTAGCGTGACATCCTGTCACTGCTTAAAAAAACAATACACACTTATCGCTATTACTTTTCTACTAAAGCCAAAGACTGATCCTGAATATTTCCCTTAAATTCACTCAGCGACTGCTGGTGTTTAGGGCAAATTAAATCCGGGGCAATATCCAGCAAGGGCGTTAATACAAATGCGTATTTCCAGATATCCTCGCGTGGCAAGATAAAGCGGCTGCTGTCGGTTGCAAATTCCCCTACCACATCACCAAATAATAAAATATCAATATCCAGATGGCGGGAGGAGTATTTCATCGCATCCGGAGCACGGCCAAAATCCATCTCGATTTGTTTCAGTTGTTGCGACAGCCTTTCAGGTGAAAGTGCATCGTCGACCTGAATTTCTAACACCAGATTAATAAATTCCGGGCCATCAAACCCCAATGCCGGAGAGCGATACCAGGGCGACTCGTTAATTAGCGTCAACTCACTCGCCAAGCGTTGAATACCGGCCGCCAGGTTTTCTTCGGCATTCAGATTCGAACCCAGCCCTAAAAATACTCGTTTCATTAACGAGTGCCCGGCTGCGTAGGCAGTTCACCACGTTCAATATACAAACCAACCACGCGTGCCTGTGGCACCACCGCCGGTTTCTCAACCCGCAGGCCAATCCACGGCATACCAAACTCTTTACGTAAGGCATCCGCCAGGCGATCAATTAACGATTCCAGCAGCTGAAAATGTTGCTCCCGGACAAACTGCTCAACAAATTCCGACACTGCCTGATAATTCAACGCATGCATCAAGTCATCCGTTGCCGCAGCGACACGAATATCCCAGGCCATTTCAAGGTCAAAAACCAGCGGTTGGCGCACCTGCTTTTCCCAATCGTACACACCAATCACTGCGTCTACTTTCAGGCCGTGAATAAATACTTTATCCATTGTCATTCTTATCTCTGAACAAGACTCTCGTTAACCGCGCGCGGTGTACTGAACCGGCTCCAACTCCGTCATCGGCCAGCGTGGTACCGCTGAAACGGCTAAATCAGCCTGTTCACCGGCTAACAAACGCTGGGTTCCGGCATAAGCAATCATGGCACCATTATCGGTACACAGCTCTGGACGGGGGTAATACACCGCGCCACCGAGTTTTTCCGCCGTTTGCTGCAATTTAGCGCGCAGGCTTTTGTTGGCACCCACGCCACCGGCAATAATTAAACGGTTTATACCGGTTTGCTCCATGGCACGCTTGCATTTAATCGACAAGGTATCGACCACCGCCGACTGAAAACCAGCGGCAATATCGGCTTTATCCTGATCCGCTAACACACCGTCTTCAGCGTGCGCCAGAATCGTGGTACGGGTAAAGGTCTTTAAACCACTAAAACTGAAATCCAGCCCGGGGCGATCTGTCATTGGCCGTGGAAATTTAAAGCGAGTGGCATCACCACTGTCGGCCAGCATACTCAGTTGTGGCCCACCCGGATAAGGCAGGTTCATCATCTTCGCCGCTTTATCAAACGCTTCACCAGCGGCATCGTCCAGTGATTCCCCTAATAAGGTGTATTCACCAATGCCATCTACCTGTACCAGCTGGGTATGACCACCCGACACTAATAACGCAATAAACGGAAACGGCGGCGGATTATCTTCCAGCATCGGAGCCAGCAAATGGCCTTCCATATGATGAACGCCAACCGCCGGGACATCGAGCGCCCAGGCCAGCGAACGGCCTAAACAGGCACCGACTAATAAAGCACCGACTAAACCCGGCCCACGGGTATAAGCAATACCATCAAGATCGCTCAGGGTCAGGTTTGCTTCTGCCATGACTTCACGGATCAAAGGCAGAGACTTACGAATATGGTCGCGTGACGCCAACTCAGGCACCACACCACCGTATTCAGCATGAACAGCAATCTGGGAATAAACCCGGTGAGCCAGCAAACCTCGCTCGCTGTCGTATAAAGCAATACCGGTTTCATCGCAGGAGGATTCAAGCCCCAGAACGCGCATAAACAACCTCTGATACACTGTATCTTGTCTAGTTAAAGTCGGAAGGTGCGCAATAATACTGCCGCAAAGTACTAAAATCCATGCAGAGGTTTTGCATTCCTCGATCAAAGGCATTAGAATGCCCGCCCTCTAACTGGGGGTCTGTGGTTTTCCCCCGCTAAAACAGAATTTATTAATACACGTAGGTGATTGGATGCCAGCTGTAAAAGTTAAAGAAAACGAGCCGTTCGACGTTGCTCTGCGTCGTTTCAAGCGTTCTTGTGAAAAGGCAGGTGTACTGTCTGAAGTACGTCGTCGCGAGCACTATGAGAAGCCAACCTGGGTTCGTAAGCGTAAAGCCGCTGCGGCTGTTAAGCGCCACCTGAAAAAGGTACAGCGCGAACAGCGTAAGATGACTCGCCTGTACTAATCAGCGACCCATCTTAAGCAATAGCACTCAGAGGTATTTATGAGCACATTGGTTACAACCGTTAAAGATGCTGTAAAAGATGCCATGCGCGCCAAAGACAAACCTCGTCTTGGTGCCCTGCGTTTGATTACAGCGGAATTCAAAAAGGTTGAAGTCGACGAGCGCATCGAAGTTGATGATGCTCGTGCTCTGTCGATCCTCGACAAAATGACTAAGCAACGTCGCGACTCCATTGCTCAATATAAAGAAGCAGGTCGTGACGAGCTGGCAGAAGGCGAGCAATACGAAATTGACGTAATCAGCGAGTTTTTGCCAGAAGCCTTAAGCGAAGAAGAGTTGGCCAAACTGGTGGCTGATGCCGTTGCACAGTCCGGTGCTGCAGGAATGCAGGACATGGGCAAAGTTATGGGCATCCTCAAACCACAAGTGCAAGGTCGTGCCGATATGGCACAGATCAGTCAACTGGTGAAGTCTCAACTGGGCTGATTCCAGCGACGGGTTTGCTTCTGCTTCATTTTGTAGAAACGCCATCAATGCAAATTGATGGCGTTTTTTGTTTTTAGTACATTCAATGCACTAAAAACATATTACTCTAGCTGATACAACGCAGATAATTTTTACCCATGGCTGGACGCATCCCACAATCTTTTATTGACGATCTACTGTCCCGTGTCGATGTGATCGACGTGGTGGATAGCCGTGTCAAATTAAAGAAGACAGGGAAAAACTACTCCGCCTGCTGCCCATTCCATAACGAAAACACCCCTTCTTTCACCGTCAGTCCGGACAAACAGTTTTATTACTGCTTTGGTTGTGGCGCATCAGGCAGTGCACTGAAGTTCGTGATGGAATTTGATGGTTTGAGCTTCCCGGATGCCGTCGAGAAACTCGCCTCTGACGCCAATATGGAAGTACCGCGCGAGCAGGTGTCGTTTGAAGCGCGCCAGGAGCAACAACATCAGCCGTTATTTGGCCAGATGAGCAAAGCCGCCGACTTCTTTGAGCAGATGCTGCGCAGCCATGAACAAAAAGGCAAAGCGGTTCAGTATCTGAAAAATCGTGGCTTATCCGGTAAAGCGGCTAAATTTTTCCAGATTGGTTACGCGCCACCCGGCTGGGACAATCTGCAAAAGCACCTAGCCTCCTCATCCCAGCAAAGTAATGACAAAGACACCATCAAACAGCTGATCAGCTGTGGCATGCTGATCGAAAAAGACGAGCCGGGCAAAGAATACCGCACCTACGACCGCTTCCGTGATCGTATTATGTTTCCAATTCGTGATGCCCGCGGGCGTGTGATTGCTTTTGGCGGCCGGGTTCTGGGTGATGAAAAACCCAAGTACCTCAACTCGCCGGAAACCCCGATATTCCATAAAACCCGTGAACTGTATGGCTTGTATGAAGCGCGTAAGATCCGCCAGAAACTGACCCGCTTTGTCATCGTTGAAGGCTATATGGACGTGGTGGCACTGGCCGAATTCGGTATTCATTACGCCGTTGCCACACTGGGTACTGCCACCAGCGAACATCATCTGCGGCGCTTATTTAAAATCGTGCCGGAAGTCATTTTCTGCTTCGATGGCGACCAGGCTGGCCGTACTGCCGCAGCCCGGGCGATGGAAACCGTATTGCCGCTGTTACAGGACGGCCTACAGGCACGCTTCTTATTTCTGCCAGATGGTGAAGACCCGGATACGTTAGTCCGGGTTGAAGGTAAAGAGGCGTTCGAACAACGCCTCAATCAATCGGATCATTTACCGGAATTTCTGTTTGCCCATTTAAAAGAGCAGGTCGATTTTGACACGCTGGATGGCAAAGCCCGGCTGGATCAACTGGCAGCGCCACTGATCAATCGCTTACCCGACGGTATGTTACGCCAGTTGATGCGTCAGAAGCTGAAAGATGAAACCGGCGTTGAGAGCCATGCTCTTACTAAGCTGGAAGCCGAAGCACCGACACCAACGGCGGAACCTGCCAGCGATGACATCCCAATGCCGGTGATTGATGCTCCTCCCGCGCATTTCGACGCACAGGAAGCTTATGGCCCTCAACCCAGCAGCGATACTCTGGCGCCACTGGTGTATCAGGCACTAACATCTTTGGTGCAAAACCCGGCACTGGCACAAGCGCTGGAGATTCCTGCCTGTGAGCCGGAAAGTGAAATTGAGCGGTTGTTATTTGAAGTTCTGAACCGACTCAAGCAAACCCCACAAAACGATAGCATCGGATTACTGATTCAATGGACCGGTACACCCTTCCAGCAACAACTCAAAGAACTGGCGGAGCAGGCCGAACAACGCATCAGCCCCAGTGCCGCCAGCATTACCGACGTATTAAAGCGTTTGGATGCACGTAAGCATGAACTTGAACTGTCTCAGTTACAGGCATTGCTGGATAACAAGGAAAAGCTGTCGGATGAGCAGCGCGCCCGCTTCAGAGAGCTGAAACTGATGAAGCATCAGCTGCAAAAGAAACGCACCGGCATCTACAGTCGTTAAGTTAAAATCTGTTATCAGCCATTGAAAATGATCAAAGCACCCCTATATACCTTTCTGAGCTGATCAAACTCAGCCCTTAACGACTGCAGCACAGCGAACAACGTGTTATGGCACGTAACCTGGCTCCCATGTCCAAGTACACACCGCCGACAATCAGAAATTAAATGGCCTCAGGCTATGTATTTTCTGGCTAACGCGGCGGTTAAAAGTTATACTTTGGCGTTTTTCTTCCGCCTTAAAAACACGGAATCTAGGCTTCTATGTCATCAACGCAACAATCCCGCTTAAAAGAACTGATCGCAAAAGGCAAAGAGCAGGGCTACCTGACGTATGCTCAGGTTAACGACCACCTGCCAGACGATATTGCTAACCCGGATCAGGTCGAAGACATTATCCGTATGATCAACGATATCGGTATTCCGGTATCGGAAAATGCCCCGGATGGCGAATCCCTGTTTAACGATGCCGCCGATGATGCCGCCGCAGAAGAAGCTGCCGCCGCTCTGGCATTGGTTGAATCTGACGTAGGTCGCACTACCGACCCAGTGCGTATGTACATGCGTGAGATGGGCACCGTCGAGCTGCTGACCCGTGAAGGCGAAATTGTAATCGCCAAACGCATTGAAGAAGGCATCCGTGAAGTGATGTCAGCGCTGGCGTACTACCCGGGTGCCGTTGGTGTTGTGTTAAACGCGTTTAAAAACACCGAAGAAGATCCGAACAAAGTTGGTGATATCTTCAGTGGTTTTATCGACCCATCCGACGAAGACCCTGAGCCTGGTCCTCAGGCTGGCGCTGCTGCTGAAGCCGCCAAAGCTGAGGAAGAAGATAGCGATGACGACGACGTTGAAGGCGATGACAGCGACGATGAAGACGAAGAAGAACAGTCCGGCATTGATATGGCCGAGGTGGTTCGTCGCTTCACTGAAATCTCAGATGCCAATGACGCAGTAGAAGCCGCACTGGAACAACATGGTCGTGCCAGCAAAGAAGCCGAAGCAGCGCTGGAAAAACTGGCCGAAGTGTTTGCACCCATCAAGCTGACACCAAAGTACTTTGATGCATTGGTAGAAGAAGCCCGCGAATCCCTGAATGCTATCCGTACTCAGGAACGTCAGATTATGGTTCTGATGACCCGCAAGTGTGGCATGGATCGTAAAGACTTCATCAAAGGCTTCCAGGGTAATGAAGTTAACAATGAGTGGATTGAGACTCTGATTGAAGCGGATCGTCCTTACTCACGTAAACTGGAAACCTACAAGTTAGATATCTTCCGTTCTCAGAAGAAAATCAAAGCCGTTGCCGAGCGTGTACTGCTGAGCATTCCTGAGATTAAAGAAGTAAACCGTAAGGTTTCCATTGGCGAAGCCCGTGCTCGCCGCGCCAAAAAAGAAATGGTTGAAGCTAACCTGCGTCTGGTTATCTCGATCGCGAAGAAATACACCAACCGTGGTCTGCAATTCCTGGATCTGATTCAGGAAGGCAACATCGGCCTGATGAAAGCGGTGGATAAGTTTGAATACCGCCGTGGTTATAAGTTCTCGACCTACGCCACCTGGTGGATTCGTCAGGCGATTACCCGCTCGATTGCCGACCAGGCACGTACCATCCGTATCCCGGTACACATGATCGAAACCATCAACAAACTGAACCGTATTTCGCGTCAGATGTTGCAGGAAATGGGTCGTGAAGCCACGCCGGAAGAACTGGCCGAGCGCATGGACATGCCGGAAGATAAAATCCGTAAAGTCCTGAAGATCGCTAAAGAGCCGATCTCGATGGAAACGCCAATTGGTGATGATGAAGATTCACATCTGGGTGATTTCATTGAAGATACTCAGTCAGAATCGCCGATGGATACCGCAACCAACGATGGCCTGACCGAAGCAACCCGCTCGGTTCTGTCTGGCCTGACGGCACGTGAAGCGAAAGTTCTGCGTATGCGTTTTGGTATCGACATGAATACCGACCACACACTGGAAGAAGTGGGCAAGCAGTTCGACGTGACCCGTGAGCGTATTCGTCAGATTGAAGCCAAAGCACTGCGTAAATTACGTCACCCAAGCCGCTCAGATCACCTGCGCAGCTTTATCGACGAATAATTGAGCGTTATTTGCTTGCCATAAAAAAACCGCCAGCCTGGCGGTTTTTTTATGGCTGTCTCATTTTTAACCAGTGGCTTTTTATTAGTTAAATCAAAGGGCTGGCGCTTATTACTAAGCGTGGTTATAATCTTGCCACTTCTTAGGGACGAATCAATCGCCCACCCTGAAGGGCCCTTAGCTCAGCTGGTTAGAGCACTCGACTCATAATCGATAGGTCCACGGTTCAAGTCCGTGAGGGCCCACCATTTACGCCTTTAGCGTAAAAAATCCAACACTGTCTTTTAAGTTTTCGGATACATCAGCCAAAGACCGGGTTGCTTCCTGATTAGCCTGAATCACACTGATGGCGTTTTCAGATATATGCGAAACACGCTGCATTGCTGTCGAAATATCATCAATACCATTTACCTGCTCTGCGGCAACCGACACAACCTCCTTAACTTTAGCTAAGGAATCAGAAGCCTGAGTATCAATATCGTGCAGCAACTCAGTCGCTTTAATAGTCAGTGATTTGCCATTTTCTACCTGTGGTTGTGCTTCTTCCATGGCACTGACAGACGCCGCGGTTTCTTGCTGCACTTCATTCAGCATGGCTTCAATCTCGGAGGTCGCTTCTCCTGTTCGTTGCGCTAAGCCCCGTACTTCATCAGCGACCACAGCAAATCCACGACCAGATTCTCCGGCACGCGCTGCTTCAATCGCTGCATTTAACGCCAGCAGATTAGTCTGCTCTGAGATTCCGGAAATGGTATTGGCGATCCCCCCGATTTTTTTCGTTCTGACTTCTAACTGGCGTATCTGCTCCACGGTGGTGTTAACAGTGGCAGAAATTTTTTCCATTTCACTGGCCGTTTCAGAAATAATATCCCTTCCCTGACTGGCCAGTTCGACCGTGACGGTGGAGTTTTCTTCCGTAATAGCAGCCATTTCACTGACCCGGCTCAGGCTGCTGCTGAGCGTATTCAGCTTATCTGCTGCTTCATTAATTAAATCAAATTGTTCAACCGCGGTTGTATAAATTTCATGAGAACCGGACGACACATTATTAGTTTGCTGACTCACCTCACTAGCAGAATTCACAATACTGGAAACGGTATCCGATAGCCTTTCCTGCATCCGTTTTAACGATGCCATCATGCTGTTTTCACATTCTGCTGTTAAGTTATGAGAAAGATCCCCCTCCGCAATACCGGATAGTGCTTTCTGTGCGGAAAATGGTTCGCCACCGAGCGTTTCACGTAAACTTTTTTCAATTAAAAAACCTACAAAAATACTGACCAGCAAAGCACCCAATGTCAGCATAATCATTAAATCGGAGAAACCGCTGGCAACATGACGCGCGGCTGGTGTCGCTTGCTGATTAGCCTTTTCCTGAAAATCAATAAACTCATTAATGGTTGATAACCAGGAAGTAAAAGCCGGCAATGCTTCATCCAGAATCAGTGCATTCACATTTTCACCGCTTTTTTTCGCCGCCAAAATCCGTCCAATAAGGGGTAACGTCTGAGATTGTATCTGACTGATTTCATTGAGAATACGGCGCTCTTCTGAGGTAAACATAACCTCCGAATTTAACATGCTGTTCATCTGGGCTTCTGACTCAGCATAAAACTGTGATAAGCGATTAATCTCTTGTTCAAAGCGGTTAATTTCGGCTGAGTTTCGGGCAATTGCAGCATCGCGAATAGCAATGGCACGATCATGAACACTACCTCTGAAATTAATCGCATGTCGTTGTTTAACTGAATTAACATCGGTAATTTCGGTTAATGCATGATCAATCACACCAACTTTCTGAATACCCAGCGTTGTCAGAATTATCATTAACAACAATATGACGCCGAAGCCAAAGAGCAGCCTTGCTTTGATTGATAAACTTGCCAAAAATGCCATAAGCTTCTCCTGTAAACTGAAGATCTAGACCTTAAACCGGCTCACCATCGACGACAGTTCAGTAGACACAGAGCTCAACCCTTCAGCACCCTCTTTTAATTGTTGCGAACTGTCTTTGGCATTTAATGCTTCGGTATTGATGCTGATAATGTTCTGGTTAATTTCTTCGGCAACTAAGTGTTGCTCTTCTGCAGCGGCGGCAATCTGAGTCGCCATATCACGAATACGGGATACCGAATCTTCGATGGATACAAAAACTTCGCGGGTTTGCTCCGTCGCTTCAACAGTTTCTTTTGAATGCTCCAGGCTGCTGGAGAGTTTGTTAGATACTTCACTGGTTTTACTCACCAACGAAGAGATCATTTTATCAATCTCTTCGGTTGACTCTGCCGTTCGCCCAGCCAGTGTCCGCACCTCATCGGCCACCACCGCGAACCCCCGCCCTTGTTCTCCGGCACGTGCGGCTTCAATGGCAGCGTTTAATGCCAACAGATTGGTCTGTTCCGCAATACCCCGAATGGTATCCAGAATGGTGGTGATATTTTTTGATTCATCCGCTAAAGCTGACATCGCCTGATTCGAATCCTGAATCACCTGCTCCAGCTGCTCCACTGAGCCCGTTGTTTGCTCAATAAAGGTTTGCCCCTGGAGCACATGTTGCTGGCTCTGGTCAGCTGCCTGAGCCGTTTCACTGCAGTTTTTCGCCACTTCATTCGAGGTCGCAACCATTTCATTAAATGCTGTGGCAACCTGTTCTGTCGCATTAGATTGATTGTCTGAAACATGGGTTAACTGATCAGAAATCTCTAACCCGGATTTAGCCTGTACCTGCACATCAGAGGCACGCTGATTAATGTCCGATACCAGCGAATGAATCATAGTGACAAACCGATTAAAGGCCGACGCCATCTGGCCGGATTCGTCATTACTGGTGACTTTCAGGCGGCGGGTAAGATCCCCTTCACCACAAGCCACTTCCTCAAGCCCCTTAGTAACAGCAATAATAGGTCGTGATATCAAATTGCTGGTCCAAAACGCCAGTGCAGCGAAAGCACTGAGCAATACCAGCGCAATAACAATAATGGTGTTACGCAGCTGTGAAGCACTGGCAAATACTTCGGATTCCGGAATTAAGCCAATAAACTTCCAGCCCAATGCCGGAGAGGTATAGGCCGTTGCAAACCATGCTTTGCCATTAAGCACCACTTCTTGCTGACCGTTTGCATTAAACAATGTTTGGTAAACATCACCGATATCACTAACATTTTTGAAATTATTGTCGGGTAAACCACCATCGGCCAATACCACACCGGTTTCTTCCATCAGAATCAGATAACCCTGCTCACCAAACTTTACTGATGTCACCATTTCAGTCAGTTTCGCCAGTGTCACATCCACACCAACCACGCCCTGCATACCGCCGGTTGTGGTAAAGGTATGCAGGTAATCAATTAATGGAGCTCCGGTATTCACGTCTTTGTAAGCAGGAGCCCGAACCGGTTTTCCCGGCGTTTGCTGAGCAGCCTGATACCAGGGGCGTTGACGCGGGTCGTAGTTACCCAGCTTGTTAGTAGGCCACTGAATATAAGCCCCGTCCTGTAAGCCCAGAAACACATAAGCCAGATCCGGGCGGGACTCACCAAACGCAGCCATCAGGCCATAGGCATTATCTTGCGGGCTTCCCTCACGGGCCGTCGGCATGTCTTTTTCTGCCCCCATGTATTTGCTGACCGAACTGTTTAATGCCCGGATTTCACGGGTATTGGCCAGAAAAACCGCATCTTCCGCCAAACCATTAAGATACAGGCTGAAAGCCTCATCGATATGTTTGATTTCGGAATTACTGCGACTCTCAAACTCTTTCACTGCATTATCCTGCAGTTCCATAACAGCCATAACCGTAATAATGGCCAGTGGAATCACAACGGCCGATAACATCGCCGCTGTTAAACGAGTACGAATGTTCATAAGGGTCTCGCAATACAGTATTTAGACTAAGCGTAGACCGTTTTTTGATCTACAAAATTATCAATTGTAGATCGGTAGCAAGATGTAAACCGTGTTTACAAAGCACACACCCTTTCGTATTATTCGTGGTTCGAGGCAGCAACAGCTGCCTTTTTGCGTTTTTAAGGATTCAACGAATTAGGATTTGAACCTATGTCCAATACAACGCCTGGCGCCGGGCAAGCCATTATGAACACCTACGGACGTTTACCGGTGACTTTCACTTCTGGTCAGGGCAGCTGGCTGAATGGTGAAGATGGAAAGCAGTATCTGGATGCACTCAGTGGTATTGCTGTGTGTGGTCTGGGCCACGCTCATCCTGCAGTTACCAAAGCGCTGTGCGAACAAGCAGACAAGCTTATTCATACCTCCAACTTATACGGTATTGAACGTCAGCAAGCGCTGGCGGAAGCACTGCGACGCGTGTCTGGCATGGACAATGTGTTTTTCTCCAATTCAGGGGCAGAAGCCAACGAAGCGGCGATTAAAATCGCGCGCAAATATGGTCACGACAAAGGCATTCATGAAGCCAAAATTGTGGTGATGAGTCAGTCGTTCCACGGCCGCACTCTGGCCACTTTGTCAGCGACAGGTAATGCCAAGGTTCACGAAGGTTTTGGCCCGCTGGTCAGTGGTTTTGTGCGTGTGCCGTACAACGATATTGCTGCGCTGGAAGCTGTAATTCAGGCAGACCCTCAGATTGTTGCTGTATTACTGGAACCGGTACAGGGTGAAGGTGGATTAGCCACCGCCTCTGCCGATTACCTGCATGCCGTACGTGCGTTATGTGATCAGCACGAACTGTTAATGATGCTGGATGAAATCCAGACCGGTAATGGCCGTACCGGCAGCTACTTCTGCTACCAGCAATTTGGCTTTATGCCGGATGTATTAACCACCGCCAAAGGCCTGGGTAACGGTGTACCGATTGGTGCCTGTTTAGCACGTGGTAAAGCCGCTGAGGTGTTACAGCCCGGCAACCATGGTTCAACCTATGGCGGTAACCCGCTGGCGTGTGCCGCTGCGTTTGCCGTGGTTGAAACCATTGAGCAGCAAAAACTGAGTCAACACGCAGCCGAAATGGGCGACTATTTACGCGCTCAATTTAGCGAAAAACTGCAAGGCACGGGCAAGTTAAAAGAAATCCGTGGCCGTGGCCTGATGATTGGCCTGGTGATGGATCAGGATTGCCCGCAGTTGATGGCTCAGGCCGTTACCGAACAACAGTTATTAATTAACGTCACGGCTGGCAATGTGATTCGTTTATTGCCGCCATTAAATCTGAATAAGGAAGAAGCCGACCAGATTATTGAACGCGTCGTTGCCTTAGTTGCGACGCTCGGCTAAGAGAGAATTATTGTGAGACATTTTTTAACCCTGCTGGATCTCTCCCCGGAAGAATTAAACTGGGTGATTAATCGCGCCATCGAGCTGAAAAAGATGCATCGTGCTGGCGACATCCATGAGCCTTTAAAAAACAAAGTGCTGGGGATGATTTTTGAAAAATCCTCAACCCGCACCCGTGTATCGTTTGAAGCCGGTATGGCACAGCTGGGCGGCAGCGCGATTTTCTTATCGCCACGCGATACCCAGCTAGGCCGTGGTGAACCCATCGAAGACAGCGCCCGGGTGTTATCGCGCATGGTCGACGTCGTGATGATCCGTACCTTTGATCATGAAACCGTTGAGCGCTTTGCCGCGTTTTCTCAAGTGCCGGTAATTAATGCCTTAACCGATGACTTCCACCCGTGTCAGCTGCTGGCCGATGTGCAGGCGTATGTTGAGCATCGTGGCAGCATTCAGGGCAAAACCGTTGCCTGGATTGGTGATGGCAACAACATGTGCCATTCCTACATCAATGCCGCACGCCAGTTTGGCTTTACACTGAACGTTGCTTGCCCGGAAGGCTTTGAGCCTGCCGAGCACTTAGTCAACGAAAACGCAGATCGTGTCAACGTGATGCGTGACCCTAAAGACGCGGTTAAAAACGCTGATCTGGTGGTGACCGACGTTTGGGCCTCTATGGGCCAGGAAGACGAACAAGATGATCGTCTGGCTAAGTTCCGGGATTATCAGGTTTCACCTGCCCTGCTGGATCTGGCCAACGATGACGTGGTGTTTATGCACTGCTTACCGGCACACCGCGGTGAAGAAGTCAGTGAGGACCTGCTGGACGACAAACGTTCGGTGGTTTGGGATGAAGCAGAAAACCGTTTACACGCCCAGAAAGCACTGCTGGAGTTTTTGCTCTGCCAGGAAGAGGAATAAGAGTAAAACTCACTCTGTTCCAGATGAAACAAAAAACCGGGCACCTGCCCGGTTTTTTGTTTGTCCTCTTTATATGTACGCTTTTTCTGTTATTGATGATTTATTAGTCTTATGAAATGATCATATTGCTCAGAATGATCATTTTAATCCACTTCAGGTGACACATATGACCACCTACACTGCTACAGATGCCAAGCGTGAGTTTGGTGAGGTTTTACTGAAGTCTCAGAGTGAACCGGTTAGCATCACTCGTAACAACAAGCCGGTAGCCGTTGTTGTCTCTGAAAGAGACTATCAGGAGTTAAAACGTCAGGCACTGCAAGCTGCGCTGATAGAAGGCGAACAAAGCGGAGATGCGGGCGTACTTGATATGGAAGAGATCAAACAAAAAGCCAGACGGAAGGCGGGGTTAATAACGGATGCTCAGGATTCATAAACAAACCAAAGCCGAAGAAGACCTGATCAACATCTGGCTTTATTCCATGGAACGCTGGGGCGTTATCCAGGCTGACCACTATCTGGACCAGTTGAATACAGCATTGATTTCTATCTCAGCTAACCCTGAGATTGGTACTGATTGCAGTAATATACGAACCGGTTATCGTCGGCTTCACATCCGCAGGCACCTCATTTTCTACCGTATTCACAGCCACTACATTGCTATTATCCGGATACTGGGCGATGAAATGGATTATCGACCATTGATAGCAATGAGTTAGCCACTTTCCTCAGGCTATTTTTAATATTTTTATCAATCAATCGTCTCCCAAATCGCACTCGTTCCTGAATCGTCTATTCTGAAGAAAGATTCAACGATATTCAGGAAATCGGATGAAAGCGTTATCCCTTAAAACCAAATTTCTGGTAACAACCATATCAATCATTGTCTTGATGTCACTGGTGCTGACCTGGCAAACCAGCCGCGGAATTTCAACGTTAAGCGCGGATATCTCGGCCGAAGCGGAAGAAAACCTGTCCAATGCGGCCGTCAATCATATTCAGGCTTCAGCACAGGCCTACAGCGAACGTATGGCCGGCTTTATCAATTCAGTTTTTCGTTTACCTTTATCATTGGCAGGTGTGATTGAAGGCAGCCCCGACACCATTTATCCGATGACCCGTGAGCAGGTTAATCAAATGGTGGCTGATGCGTTAAATATAAACACCGACGTTGACTCTGTGTATGTCCATTTTGAACCAAACGGCTATGACAGTGGCGACGCCAGCTATGTGAATTCCGGTTTGATCCACTCAGTAGAAGAGTCTGGTTCATTCGAGATCTACTGGGTCAGGAACCCGGATGGCAGCCTTGAACAAGAAAAGATTGAAAGCGCTCAGGAGAAATACGACGCCACCGTCGATGAATTTGGTATTCGTGAGTCCGAATGGTACCTGTGCTCAAAAGATACACAGCGCCCTTGTATCATCGAACCCTATTTGTACGAAGTCCGCCCGGGTTATACCGAGCCACTGACCAGTATCGTGGCCCCTATCATGATTGACGACACCTTCCGCGGGATCGTTGGTATCGATGTGAATCTGCCGTTATTTCAGACCATGACCGATGAACTCAGCGCGTCGCTGTACAATGGTCAGGCTAAAGTCACCCTGCTATCGTCCATGGGATTTGTTGTCGCCTCAAGCTTCTATAAAGAGAAACTGACTCGTCCTCTGAGTGAGTCAATGCCCCAGCTGGGTGCGCAGCTTCAGCAATTACACAAACAAGGCGGCATATTACTGACCGATGACCGTATCTTTGTCGCCGAAAGCTTTACCGTACAGGCTGCGGATACCCAGTGGTCATTAATCGTTGAATTGCCACGCGCTGTTGCTCTGGCCGGGCTGGCCGATCTGCAACATATGATCAGTGATAAAGAAACCTCGGTGGTCAGCTCTCAACTGTTGGTTGCTACCCTGCTGACCCTGTGTGCTTTTGCCCTGGTCTGGTTGCTGGTACAGAGCATTGTCACGCCGTTACAACGGTTAAATCATCAGGTTGAACAGCTGGCCAGCAGTGATGGCGACCTGACACACACACTGAAGCTGGATACCCACGCCGAGCTGATTCAGCTGAGTAAAGGCTTCAACCACTTTATGCAGAAACTGCGCGATATGATTGAAGCCCTGAAAGGGGTCAGCCGTGAAGTGCATCAGGCTTCTGCCACCAATCAGAACATCAGCCAAACCACCCGGGAAAACACCAGCGGACAACAACACGAAGTGGATAATGTGGTCACCGCCACACAGGAAATGTCAGCCACCGCACTTGAGGTATCCCGCATCGCACAACAAACTTCCGGACAGACTCAGGAAATTCAGCATACAGTGGTGG
The DNA here is from genome assembly GCF_965226395.1 of Bacterioplanoides sp. Classification (GTDB taxonomy): domain Bacteria; phylum Pseudomonadota; class Gammaproteobacteria; order Pseudomonadales; family Oceanobacteraceae; genus Bacterioplanoides. The sequence goes on from NZ_OZ245358.1 coordinate 823,199, forward strand.
AATCTCAGCGTAATTTATCCACAGCGGTTGATAGCGTGCTGGAATTATCCAGCAATATGAACACCGCCAGCGAGTCCATTTCTCAGGTCGCCGCCCGCTCAGATGATATTAACCGCATCATGGTGGTGATTCGCTCCATCGCTGAACAAACCAATCTGCTGGCACTGAATGCTGCCATCGAAGCGGCCCGTGCCGGTGAACAAGGCCGTGGGTTTGCGGTTGTGGCGGATGAGGTCCGCACTCTGGCGTCTAAAACTCAGGAATCCACCGAAGAAATTGACGGCATGATTGTGAACCTGCAAGAAGAAGTACACAAAGCCGTCAGCATTATTGAAAGTGGTGCCGAACAAGCAAGCGGCAGTATGGAGACCACCCGCCAGGCTCACCAATCACTGCATCAGGTGGTCGAAGCCATTACTGGCATCACCGATCAGATCAGCCAAGTAGCAACGGCGGCGGAGGAACAGAGTGCCGTCAGCGAAGAAATCTCCCGTCACCTGACCAATATTGGTGATGCTACTCAGGTATTGACGGAGCTGGCACTGGATGCCAATAACAGCAGTAACCACGTCACCGACCAGCTGACGATTCTGGATCAGCAGCTGAATGCACTGAGAACCTGAGACAAGCAACCATAAAAAAAAGGCCCTGATGTTGAACATCAGGGCCTTTTTGTTTGCATCAGGTCTAATCAGACAATGTCGTACTCAAACGCGTACTGATCTAAGGCATGCAGTAACTCAGAAGACGACTGAGCCAGTTTCACTTCCGCCAACAAACCACGCTGAGCATGTTGCGAGACTTCCAGAGACTGAATCTCAGCACCTTTTTCTTGCGCTTCACGACGAATCACGAATTCGATCTCCATCATTTGCAGCGCTGGTTTAAAGATTTTACCCACAGGAGTTACCGGCATTGCATCCAGCACCTGAATGGATTTTGGCCAGGCGGCTTTTTCAGCGATGTTTTCCTGGGCAAACGCCATCAGCTCATCTTCGCTGCACTTAACGTTATCTTCCAGTTCAACATACACCACTGGCAATTCACCGGCGTATGCATCCGGACGACCAATTGCTGCGGCTAAGCGCACTTTTGGATGCTCGTGCATGGCTTCTTCGATAGTTTTTGGATCAATGTTATGACCACCACGAATAATCAGCTCTTTCTTACGGCCCGTCAGCCAGAAATAACCATCGGCATCCTGACGACCTAAGTCACCGGTGTTCAGCCAGGTTTCGCCGTTACGCTCAATCCAGATACCCTTATTGTGGGATTCTTCCATATAACCAGCGAATACGTTTGGCCCTTTAATCGACACCGCACCCACTTCGTTCACTTCAGCATCACGCACGTAGTTGCCATCGTCGTCCAGCACAATACACATCATGTCCTGATATGGCAGACGAATACCAATCGAACCAATGGTTTTCTCAGACAGGCCCGGGTTCAGACTGGAAGCACAGGTGCCTTCTGTCAGACCATAACCTTCAATAATCGGAATACCGGTGCGATCCTGGAACTGACGGAACAATTCTTTAGGCATCGGCGCTGCACCACAGAATGCCGCCTGCAGGCTGGAAATATCGTGGCCTTCGGTCGGGTAGTTCAGCAATCCGGCATACAGAGTTGGTACCCCGGAGAAAGCAGCCACTTTAAAGCGCTCAACAATCTCCCAGAAGCGTGGCACAACACCTTCACCACGGTAGCCTTGCGGCGTACCCAGAATGACCTTAGCACCACGCATCCAGCTGGCTAAGCCGGTCACAATCTGACCGTTAACGTGGAACAGTGGTAAACCACAGAAGACACCTACTCCTTCTGTTAGGTTTGAGGCAACCATACGACCAACGGCCCAGGCGTCATACACTTCAGAGCTGTGCGGGCGACGGGCAATCTTAGGCAAACCTGTGGTACCACCGGTACAGAAGCAGGAAGCGATGTCATCAGCTTTAGGCTCAGCAAAATCGAGGCGCTCGCCATTGTATTTTTTCAGCTCAGCATTAAAGCTTTTCACTTTCAGCGAACTTTTCAGACGTGAAACCGCAGAGCTACCAGCAATAAAGGCGCTCTTCAGTCCACCCAGATACGGTGACAGGTTGATCTGGAAAATGCCTTCCAGCGTATCCACACCTTCACAGGCTTGTAAGCTTTTTTCCCAGATATCACTGCCCGGAGTTGGGCCCAGCGTTACTAACCAGCGCACACCTGCGGTTTTCAGCAGTGACGACAGTTGCTCCACTTCTAACAGTGGGTTCAGGCTTAAGGCAGTACCCGCCGCTTCACCACCCCAGATGGCGTAATGCGTCTCCGGCAGGTTCGGCAGGATCAGGCCCACCATATTATTCTGATCAATACCGTGAGCGCGGAACATGTTGGCGCAACGGGTAATATTGGCAAACAATTCTTTGTAACTGATGCTGACGAAGTCATCCATCATGTCAGTCGACAAGAAGAATTCGATCGCCGCGTTGTTACCATAACGCTCGGCGCTGGCTTTCAGAGCACCATAAGTAGAATCGGGTAACGCTAAAGAGCTATACGGTGCCAGTTCTGTTTCTTGTACGGCAGACAGCGATTCGAGGTTATTATTCATATAGTTACCTGTTAATCGTTAATATTCAGCTGTGCTGAGCTTACTGATTTCAAAGCACTCTCAAAATTGATAGTTTTTTGGTAGGGTACAGCAATATACGAATACCACTGGAATGGAACCATGCTCGAGTCGTACGACATCCACATTATCAGCACGATCACAGACAACGGCAGCCTGAGCAAAGCCGCTGAAGTGCTCTGCATTTCGCAGTCCACACTCAGTAAACGTCTGTCACGTCTGGAGTCCACCCTGGGTGTCTCATTATTTTATCGCCACAACGGCGGTATGAACCCAACCCCGGCAGCAGAATACATGATTGCGCAAGGCGACAACATCCGTGATCGTCTCAGCAGCATTGATCGTCATATTAAGATGCTGGGCACGCTGAATGCCGGCAACCTCAATATCGGCATTGGCCCCATCATAGAGCAGGTGTTATTCCCGGAACTGCTGGTTCGTTACTCCGAAGCCACTAACAATATCCGCGTTAAGCTGATCAGTGGCTCCACCGAGCGTCTGAACAAGTTACTGCTTAACGGCGAAGTCGACGTTGCATTAGGCCCGTTTGTGCCGCAATACATCCCTGACAATCTCACTTACTCCGGCCTGACCCGTGATCAGCTGGTGTTTGTTGCCCGTGCCGAACACCCAATCTTTCAGCAGGCTGAACCTATGCCACTGTCTGAGTTAAAAAACTACCCTTCTATTGGCCCGGATATTCCACCCAATATTCAGGTGAATGTACCGGAAGGCATACTGGATAACATTCCAACCATTACCTGCGGTAACTACACCACCGCAAAATCTCTGACGCTGAGCTCCGATTATATTACCGGCGGCCCTCAGGTGTTATTCCAGCAGGAAATTGATGCAGGAGAGCTGAAAATCATCCCGGGTATGCCCAAGCTGCAATGGCAGTCATACCTGTTACTGAAGCCGGAATCAGAGCATATTCCCAGCGTTGCCAAATTTATCGAGGTCCTTAACAGCCTGCCAAACGTAAACCGGGATCAAACCTCTACGGCTTAACTTCAGTCATATTTCTGTCGCAAGCATCCACTTTTTGTCATTACCGGGCAAAGACATTCGCTCAGACCACGGCACACTGTGCCCCAGAGTCTGAGCATGTCAGGCCCGATAAAATAACAAGAAGGATCACAATATGGTTGAGTTTGAGTATAACTTCGGAGCATTTGGCATCCCGTTGTTCCTGATACTGATGCTGGTTGAATACCTGGCCTTAAAAGCCAAAGGCAAAAGCCTGCACAGCTACAGTGACAGTGTCACCAGCGGCTCGATGGGAGCCTGCTTATTAATCTCAGAAGCCTTATTAAAGGTGTACACCTTTGGGGTGTTTGTCTGGATCTGGGAAAACTTCCGCGTATATGATTTCAGCAGCACCAGCCTGGTGACCTGGGTGGTGTTCTTCTTTGGCGTGGACTTCTTCTATTACTGGTTCCACCGCATTGCTCACGAGCGCAATATTTTATGGGGTGCCCACGAAGGTCATCACCAGGGTGAAGAATATAACTTCACAACGGCCATTCGTCAGAGTGCTTTCCAATATGGGTTCTCCTGGATTTTCTATCTGCCACTGGCATTGATGGGCTGCCCGCCAGAAGTGTTCCTTGGTCAGTTCCTGATTCTGAAAGGTTATCAGTTCTGGATTCATACTCAGGGAATCGAGCGTGTGCCTTTTATCGAAGGTATTTTCTCCACCCCATCCAGCCACCGTGTACACCATGCCAAAAATCCGATTTATATCGACCGTAACTATGGCGGTACCATGGTGATTTGGGATCGCCTGTTTGGCACTTGGCAACCAGAACTGGTCAGTGAAGCGTGCCATTATGGCACCACCAACCCAACTCATACCCTGAGCCCGCTAAAACTGAACCTGCGCCACTGGGCAACCATGTTCAGCGATTCGGTGCATACACAAAAATGGTCGGATAAAATTGGCCTGTGGTTTAAACCCACCGGCTGGCGTCCGGCCGACTGTGTGGGTGCCGATCATCACTTACAAAAAGAAGGCACCGCCGACCGGGAAAAGTACGACCCGTACACTACACTGCCGAAAAAGATTTATGCCGGTATTGCTACGCTATTAACCTTCTCATCCGGCACCATGTTTATCTTCCTGTCACCCCAGCTGGAATTATGGTTAAAAATTAGCGGGGCGCTGATTCTGGTTAGTGGTGTGATTATTACCAGCAGCTTGCTGGAAAATAAATCGAAGCTCATTCCACTGGAGATGATTCGCCTGCCAGCCATGCTGTGGTTTATCGCCACCTTATGGTCATACCCGGTAACCACCACGGTGGTGAATACCATCGCCATGAACAAAACAGCAGAGCAAACACTGGCCTATGCCGGAGACGTCAGCCGCTGGCCTGAATGGCACCCACAATCAGAAAAGGTGATCACTCAACAAACCGGCACTTTAGCGGCGGGGGATCAGTTTGCTGAACAAGTCGACACCCCAATCGGACAGAACGACTTAAGCTGGACAGTTGAACAATATCAACCCGGAAAGATCTGGCAGGCTAAGGCTGAAAATCAGACCAACGGCAGCCATATTGTGTTGACTTATCGGGTGACGGAATTAGCCGAAGGCGGCAGCCAGTTCCAGCGCACACTGGATTACACCCTGCCTAACTTTGCTCTGGTTTCCGCCAATGCGCTGTATTTTGGCGATATTATTAAAGAGAAATCCGCCAGCTCATTGCAGCGCTTACAAGCAGCTATTAATCAGCTTGGCTATCAATCGGATCTGGCCGCTGAATAATTCAGAAGTGCCTTAAATAACAGGCCATACCTCTTTATGGCCTGTTATTTTTTAGTATGCAGCACCCCATCTTTCAGTGCTTTTTTTGGCGTAACACCAAACCAGTTTTTAAAATTACGGTAAAAACCACTTAATTCGCTGTAACCCAATTGCTCGGCAATGTGTTTAATATCAGTCGACTGATTAATCGCCGCCAGCGCATGTTCTTTTAACACTTCATCTTTCAGTTTTCTGAAACTGGTACCTGCTTGCTCCAGTTGTCTCTGTAACGTACGGGGATGAACTGACAAAACCCCGGCACAACCCGAAATATCGGATTGAATCATACCCTGATGTGCCACATAACGACGCACCTGTTGAATAACCGCCGTGCCCTTGTCCTGGTCGACCAGCAATGAATTGGCATATTCCAGACACATGCGATACAACACCGGATCACGACCAATCGTGGCTTGCTGTAATTCCGCCTCAGTCAATTGCAGTTCAAAACTGACCTGCTGACCTGCATTCTCGACTTCAATATCTAATAAGCCGGATAAACCCGACGTTGGGGTACCTTGTGGCACGGTGAGTTTAGCGACGCAGTGTTTGGCAGGCGACAAGGTTTTGATCATCACAATACTGGCAACGGTGACCGATAATATTTGTTGCAGGGAAGCTGGCAGAGCGGCCGGGGTTTCTTCATACACACACAGTACCCGGCCATTTTCCTGTCGTTGATAACGAAAAGCACCGTTTTCACTGATCAGCGACTGATAGCGGGCAATATTATTCAGCGCCGCCATTAAGGTTTCGGAATGCCAGATCAGCGGTGCTAACACGCCCACACTGCGATAATTGGGCGTCAGACCAATGCGTGCACCGAGCAAAGGGTCATTCGATAAGCGTGCAGCCCGATGCCATAAAATCCGGGCGGATAATAAATCCAGGCGATCATTTTCAGAAAAACTGCCCTGCTTAAACCCTGGCAAACCGTGGGTGATCTGAAGAACATCCAGCCCTTGTTCGGCAAATTCGTCAACCAATGCGTTAATCCAGCAACTGGCGATACACAGGTACTTCATCATCCCTTATCCACATAAGTACGGAGCCTGATCATAACAAACCTGTCAGGTAAGCGTGATGATTCAGAAAAGGGGGAATACCAGATTTAATGGATGAGGAGAAAAAAGAGAAGACAATAAAAAAGCGTACCGCCAATATTTAGGGAGGTTGTTGCGGTACGCGTAAAAGCATTGCTAATGCCTCTGAGGGCCAGAGGCATTAACGATCAGTGATTAGCTTGTTGCAGCCACTCACATTGATCTTCTTCACCAGGTTCCGGCAGGATGTTACCACCTTCCATTACCCAGGCAGCTGGCATTTCATAGATAGACAGCTTCAGCAACTGAGGCGAGGTGTTCAGCAGTTTTACAATCTGACGACACATCTCGTTTTTCAGTTCGTTGTTCATATCCTTGGTACGGCCTTTACGAACCGTCGCCAGAATGTGGTAAGCCATGTCGTCTGACATTGGCACACCTTCAGAGTAGACAACGTTTACGAACGTCTCCGGAGCACCCGTGATGCCACAGTGAATATCCATAATCAGCTTAGCCAGCTCTTGTTTAATCGGAGCAGGAATCGGCGTTTTGGTCGATACAGTATATAACGGCATATCAAAGTCTCCTTACTGGTTCAGGTTCATATTCATGGAGAAGTAACCATGAACAAGTTTTGACTTAAACATTTTAAGAAGCATACGTGCCATCTGAAGTTTCTTAATACTTGGATTAATACGCTCCAGCTGCGCAGTTACCATGCCATCCGATACAGACATATCCGGAACGGTCAGGATAATTTCGTTAATGTGGCACTGAGTCACACCCATCCACATTTCGCAGAACTCTGACATAAACGCATGACGCAGTTTATCGTCCGTACCATCATCGACCGGCAGTGTTACGGTGGTACTGGTGGATGCCTGAGCAGCCAGGAATGCCTGACCACGCGGAATCACAACCCAGATCGGCATAATACGATATTTGTTACCAAAGTGTTTTTTGTACAGGGCCTTTGCATTGGCTTCCAGCAGCAGCATTTCCTGCTTGCTCAAACCATTTTCCTGCATCATGCCCATCATTCTTATTGTCTTTGCCATATCGTTGCTCTCCTTATGCGCGAACCTTTTTCACTTTCTGGCCACGACGCCAGAACTGATAGAACACATTGATAACGGACAACAGACCACGGACTTTAGTCGCTGGCTTACGGCCCTGACTGATACGGTGAATCTGGTTGGTGTACCAGCTGATTTCCATAATCGCCATCGCATCCACTTTCTTGATGCCGGTGGTGATTGGCTTAACCGGAGAAACGTTGTTGCTGGTCGTCAGCAGTTTATTGGCGAAGTCAGGCTCAACCACAAACGGACGCGCCATACCAACCACATCAATGGCACCGGATTCCAGCGCTTCTTCCATCGAAGACTGAGAACGGAAACCACCAGTTACCATCAGTGGTACCTTAATTTCTTTACGCAGCTTTTCGGCATAATCCAGGAAGTAAGCTTCACGTGCTTTGGTGCTCGCTTTTTGCTCACCACGACGGTTAACCGGGTTTTCCCAGCTACCACCGGAGATTTCCAGCAGGTCGATGCCCAGGCCATCCAGAACCTTAGCCACTTCAATGGATTCTTCTTCGGTGAAACCACCTTTCTGGAAGTCAGAAGAGTTCAGCTTAACGGAGATGTTGAACTTCTTACCCAGAGACTTACGAATGCCTTTATAAATTTCAGTAATAAAGCGCATGCGGTTTTCCAGGCTACCACCCCACTGATCCTGACGCTGGTTGTGTTTTGGCGACAGGAACTGGCTGATCAGGTAACCGTGTGCAGCGTGCAGCTGAATACCGGTGAAACCGGCTTTGCCCAGCACTTCAGCGGTTTTGATAAAGCGGGCAATGATGTCCAGAATTTCTTCTTCGGTCAGCTCACGTGGCGGAATAAACATATCGCTCGCCAGCGGGATAGCCGATGGCGCAACTGGCGCATCGTTCAGGAACTTAGGAGACTGCTTGCCCGGGTGGTTCAGCTGAGGCCAGATTTCAACGCCCTGAGCGGTTGCCGATTTTGCCCACTGCTCCAGCAGGAACATATCTTTTTCATCTTCGACTGCAACAGCCAGAGGTTCGTTTGCGTGGCGCTTATCGACCATCACATTACCGGTAACCAGAACGGAACAACCGCCCGCAGCCCAGGTAGCATACAGAGTACGGAATGCGCTGGTTACCGAACCATCGGCTTCGGCCAGAGCTTCGTTCATCGACGACTTACAAATTCGGTTTTTCAGCACGGTGCCTGAGCGTAGTTTCAGGTCTTGTGCCAGTGGGGTTTGACTGGTCATAAGAAGTGTCTCATGTTTGATTTATTCTGTTGTTACAGATTAGCTAAATAGCCGCACCAGCAGAATTGAATTTATTGGAGCGGTGCACCACAAATTATGGATAGCCTGTCAATCGTAGCACCTCCACCTTCCATCTGTAGTACAGTCACCCTTCATCGCACTGTTTTATGCCTACTTTTTTGTACCTTCCTTGTCATTCCAAAAGCCAACTACCCCACCCTAATTTCGTCACTTGTCGAAGGACGGGTGTTTAAGTAGGCTGGCTAAAAACAACTAAATTAAGGGTGATCCCTATGAACCAGGCAGTATCCACTCCCCTGCACGATGACACCGATGGTCTGGCCTACCTGTTGGCTAACCAGAAAAAAGCTTTCTTAGCCAACCCAATGCCTGAAGCAAAGCAACGTATCCGCAACCTGGATAAACTGCACAATGCTCTGCTGGATCACAAAGAACAACTGTTAAAAGCCGTTAGTCAGGACTTCAGTAACCGCAGTGAAGCCGAAACTCTGCTGGCTGAATTCTATGCCACCATGGATGGCCTGGCGTACAACCGTAAGCGTCTGAAAAAGTGGATGAAGCCACAACGCCGCCATGTGCCGTTAACGGTTATGCCAGCATCCGTTAAAGTGGTATACCAGCCACTGGGTGTGGTGGGGATTGTTGTACCCTGGAACTTCCCGATCTTCCTGGGCTTATCACCATTAATTGGTGCCCTGGCAGCGGGTAACCGCGCCATGATTAAAACCTCTGAATTTGCACCAGCAACCTCTCAGGTTGTTAAAAGCCTGCTGGCTTCTGCTTTTGATGAGTCCGAAGTGGCCGTGGTTGAAGGCGGTGTAGAAACCAGTATCGCGTTCACCAACCTACCGTTCGATCATCTGGTATTTACCGGCGCTACCGAAGTGGGTAAACAGGTGATGGCCGCAGCAGCGAAGAACCTGACACCAGTGACTCTGGAGCTGGGTGGTAAATCACCGGCGATTATCCATGAAGACTTCCCGATTAAAGAAGCGGCCAGCCGAATTGCGTTTGGTAAAGGCATCAACTGTGGTCAGGTGTGTGTTTCTCCTGACTACATCATGGTTCCTAATGGCAAAGTGGATGAGTTTGCCCGCGAAATTGCCGATGTACTGGCGCAGCGTTACCCAACGATCAAAGATAACCAGGATTACACCGCCATTATTAATGATCGCCAGCACGTTCGCCTGCAAAGCTACCTGGACGATGCCAAAGCTAAAGGCGCAACACTGCACACCATCAACCCGGCTAACGAATCACTGGAAGGCACCCGTAAGATGCCATTCACCGTGGTGACTAATGTGACCGAAGACATGCTGGTTATGCAGGAAGAACTGTTTGGCCCGATCATTCCGGTACTGTCTTACAACAGCATCGACGAAGCCGTGAACTACGTGAACTCCAAGTCCCGCCCATTGGCTCTGTATTACTTCGACTGGAACACTCAGCGCTCTGACGACATTCTGGGTCGCACCCATTCCGGCGGTGTGTGTCTGAACGACACCATGAGCCACGTAATGGCCGACGATATTCCGTTCGGTGGTATTGGTGCTTCTGGTATTGGTCACTACCACGGCCATGAAGGCTTCCTGAACTTCAGTAAAGCCAAAGGTGTGGTACGCAAAGGCAAACTGGATGTGGCTGCTTTTGTTGCGCCACCATGGGATAACACCATGTTTAAGATGCTGGGCAAAATGATGGACTTCCGCTTCCGTCGCCGTAGCATTAAATAAGCGCCTGGCATAGCCAACCAGACAAAAAAAGGGCCTTTGTTGAATTCAACAAAGGCCCTTTTTTTGTCTGCTGGTTTATTGCTCAGCCAGCAAGGTCTTCGCCATATGCGTCAGCCCGGGTTCTTTAGGATCGGAGGTCATGGTCACCGCCCGTAAACGCCCCTGGCGATCAATAAAGAAGGTAGTCGGAGTGCCGCGTACCTGATACATGGCCGCAACCCGTCCACCCTTCACCAGAGTCATAAAGTCGGAACCGCGACGCTTCAGAACTTCCTGCGGCTGAGCATCCTCATCTTCATTAAAGCTGACTCCCAGCACCTCCAGACCCTGATCACCATATTGATCAACCAAGGCATCGAGGCCGGGCTGCAGCCGCTTACAGTACGGACACCAGGTGGCCCAGAAATGCAGCACCACTACCTTGCCACGATAATCACTCAGGGAAACCGCTTCTCCGGCAGCATTATTAAGGGTGAAGTCCGGGGCTAACTGCGGCTCGGCACGACTCAACAGTGCCAGCCCGGCCAACAGGAAAAACAACACGGCACGACCCGCTGACAACATTGGTTTCATTATTGTGCTCCACAAAATAGTTTTCACTGAGACTGAAGCCACCCTCAGAAGTTCCGTTCGATGCATGACTCCACTATCATGGCAAGCAATTATGTCCCATTAGCCATACATTTATTATGGATATGTAAGATGGAAAACTATCAGGAAATTTATCAGCGTGCCGCCCAGCGTAAAGGCGGCGAAGCCGTGGTCGAAAGCCTGTTATCTCAACCCGCCACTCCCGCGCAGCTGAAAAAACTCAGCGGTGATGACTGGCTGGAAGAATTTACCCGGAAAATCTTTCAGAGTGGTTTTTACTGGCAGGTAATCAATAACAAATGGCCGGGATTCCGCGAGGTGTTCTGGGACTTTAATATCGACAAACTGCTGCGCATGCCGCCAGAAATGCTGGAAGAAAAGTCCTCAGACGAACGTATTGTGCGTAACTACACCAAGGTCAAAACAGTACCTGTTAACGCGGCAATGATTTATTACCACCAACAGGATCACGGTGAATCCTTCAGCCAGTTTGTGGCAGACTTTCCCAGCGAGCGCATCATTGAATTGTGGGCTCATCTGAAAAAACACGGTGCACGTTTGGGTGGTAATACCGGCGTTTATGCATTACGGGCACAGGGTAAAGATACCTTTGTTTTATCACGCGATGTCGAAGCCCATCTGCGCGCCAATCAGGTTATTGATGGCGGCTTACAAACCAAAAAATCACTGACCGCCGCCCAACATTATTTTAATGAGCTGCAACAACAAAGTGGTCGTTCGCTACAGGAACTTAGCTATCTGATTGCACTAAGCGTGGGTGATAATTATGTTGGGCTAGCGCAGAGCTAGAGCTAGAACCAGCACTCTGCAGGCTGTTGAAAAATGTTTCTGAGGCAGTCAGAGCAAGGCAAAAATCAGCGAAAACGCGCAGTTTATAAGTAATAAATGAGCATTTTGAGCTGATTTTTAACGAAGTTATGGCAACGTAAGTAGTTTTTCAACAACCTGCTAGAAAAATATAACGAAAGATATAAAACCGATTAGCATGAATAAACAAAAACGTACGGAGATTTTTACCCGTCTACGGGATGAAAATCCAAACCCGGAAACTGAGCTAGAATACAATTCGCCGTTCGAGTTGTTATTAGCGGTTGCGCTATCGGCACAAGCGACCGACGTCAGCGTGAATAAAGCCACACGGAAGTTATTCCCAGTGGCCAATACGCCTCAGGCAATTCTCGACTTAGGAGAAGATGGGTTAAAGGAATATATCAAAACCATCGGCTTATTTAACAGCAAGGCTAAAAACGCCATCAAAATGTGCGACATGCTGGTAACACTTCACAACAGCGAAGTTCCGCAAGATCGTAAAGCACTCGAAGCCTTACCCGGTGTTGGCCGAAAAACCGCCAACGTGGTGTTAAATACCGCATTTCGTATTCCGGTAATGGCGGTTGATACCCATATTTTCCGGGTATCCAATCGTACTAAAATTGCACCGGGTAAAAACGTAGATGAAGTAGAAGATAAACTGATGCGTTTTGTACCAAAAGAATTTTTAATGGATGCGCACCACTGGTTGATTCTTCATGGTCGTTATACTTGTGTGGCGCGCAAGCCGAAGTGTGGGTCGTGTTTGATTGAAGATTTATGTGAATTTAAAGAAAAAACCGAAGACTGAAGCCAGGGCCTGTTAGCACTATTTAGATCATTGCTGCTGGAAGTCAGTTTTTTCATGAGCAAGGCATGAGGAGCGTGGTTTAACGAGTTAAATAAGCAATGAATAACACAGCTCAGGGAAAAACTGACACCAGCCCTTCGGGTTATGGCTGAAAACCCTTCACTCTGTGTTGCTCATCATTCATTTAACACGTTAAACATCACTCTTCGCGCCTTGATTGAATGATTTTCAGTACATAACAGCGCGATCAAAATAATGCTAACAGGCCCTAACTGCATTGTCAGAACTACGTTATAAATTTTTTTGAAAAGAGAAAATTGATGAGAATTTTACATACCATGCTGCGCGTCGGTAATTTAGAACAGTCCATTGCCTTTTATACCGAGGTCATGGGCATGAATTTAATTCGCCAACGTGATAACGAACAATACCGCTACACGTTAGCCTTTGTTGGTTACGGCGATGAAAGTGATGGCGCCGTATTAGAATTGACCTATAACTGGGATACCGCAGAGTACGATCTGGGTAATGCGTATGGCCATATTGCTATCGAAGTTGATAATGCGGCTGCCACCTGCGATGCCATTCGTAATAATGGTGGCAAGGTTACTCGCGAAGCCGGGCCGGTTAAAGGTGGCAGCACAGTGATTGCGTTTGTTGAAGATCCGGATGGTTACAAAATTGAATTAATTGAAAAGAAACCAGGTTAACCCACAGCCTGAGTTAACTCACCTGATTTTAACATCGCATGGGCGACCGCTTTTTTTTCCGTTATTACCGTCAGCAATAAGGCATCATCGGATGCCCGGCGAAGTTGCAGTCTATGCTTCAAGGTTGAATCCGATATCTGCTGACGTGCTACCTGAACATAAACACTGTCACCAATATTCAGGTTGCCGTAATAGCACAATGAACGTTGCCGGGTTACCCATAAACCTTGGTGAAGGTGTTGGTGTTTTTGGTGAAGGTGTTGGTGGTGAAGATCAGCCATCAATAACGACTCGGCACGATCTGCAATTTGCTGAAACGCAGCAAAATATAAAAAATCAGCACCGTTAAAATCCGAATAAGGGCAAGGCTGGTACCGAAACGAATCACCGGCTGCAGGTGAATCATGGCGATGCTGTTTGTGATTTTTTAACAGCTTAAACGCCTGCGCAGATAATGGATGATTCTCTTGCGCGGGTGCTATGGTATGCAATTCGGCTTTTGCCACACTCTGGTTATTACCGCGCTCCTGGCGATAGACAAAGGTTGATACCATCATCACCCGGGCAATCACCCGATCGGCTTTCATCAGCACATGGCTGGACATACTACGGCTGGCGGATAAACGCGTCAGTTCCGTTGCCATATCCAATTCATCATTTTCTTTAATATCATCTAAACGGGCATTATTTACCTCAACACACACAAACGCGGCATACACTTTATGACCTTGGCGATCATAAAATTCTGGCACCAGTTTGCCGCAGGCCTGAGCCAGAGCTAGCCAATGCTGATGTCCACATTCTTTTAATAACCACTGCTCACTGAGCCCCACCGCAGATAAATGAGGCATGCCAATCAGGTAACGCGACAACAAATGATGACTCGTGATCGTCATAAGCACACCTCACTTCAATCCATGGATTAACAACAAAAATCAGGCACACACACTCTGATCGGCATTAGCCAATGCTGATTCAATGGCTTCGCTTAAATACAGCGAGTCTTCAGCAATACCAGAGAAACGGCCCGAGCCCCAGGTATGCAACCAGGGCAAACCAATAAAATAAATACCCGCCGCCTGAGTGATACCACGCTGATGTACCGGCGCGCCTTTGCCATTAAATACCGGTGCATCCAGCCAGGTAAAGTCGGGGCGGAAACCAATACACCAGATAATGGAAGTAATACCTGAGGCGGCTAAATCCAGTTGCTCACGTTCGGTTTCTGGTTGCCATACCGGCTCATACTGATAACCATCTGGTGCCTCAATATTATTCTCGGTGATGTAGTTATCCACACGGGTATTAATATTGTTGTAAACCGAATCGGCAAATTCTAAGTTTTCATTTAAGTCAGCTTTAAAGGTTATATTCTGACCATCAAAATTATCCAGCGTACCGAATAATTCCATACCTTCTAAGGCAAATTTACGCAGATCAATTTCACGCCCGCCATCACGTCCGGTGACATAATGGTTAGTGTTATCGCGTACACCTTCGCGTAATGGATGCTGATCGACCGAGGTGCGGTAGTAACCCATTTCATCCAGCCATTCGACCACATCTTTACCACGATATTGGCGTGCAACCCGAGGGGCATTACCCACCGCCAAAAAGACTTTTTTACCTTCCAGATGTAAGTCTTCTGCAATTTGAGCACCCGACTGACCCGAGCCCACCACCAGCACACCACCTTCTGGTAACTGACCTGCATTTTTATATTGGTTTGAATGAATCTGTACCACTGTTTCCGGTAAGCGCTCGGCCATGCGCGGAATAATCGGCTGATGATAACCACCGCTGGCAACCACCAGCTGATCGCAGCTGAATTCACCTTTACTGGTCGTTACCTGATAACCACCCTGATCATTTTTCTGCACCTGCTGAACTTCTACCCCTTCCATCACCGGAGCGTTTACTTTTTCGGCAAAGCGTTGCAAATAACCAATGGTTTGTTCACGATTCATAAAACCTTTGGGATCATCGCCATCGTAAGGATGATCAGGCAAATCACATTGCCAGTTTGGTGTCACCAGGGTAAAAGAATCCCAACGCTGGGTTTTCCAGCTGTTCATCAACTGATTTTTTTCCAGCACCAGATGGTCAATATTTTTTTTCTGTAAGCGGTAGCTCATCGACAAACCAGCCTGACCACCACCAACTATAACGACGGGGTAATGTTGTTTAATCATTTCAATACTCATTATTTTTTACCTAATGCAGTTCGCTTTTTAATTTAGTTTTTCAAGTTAATATTTTTAAAAGCAGGTTTTAAATCTGGACGTATGAATGTCTGTTTAAAAAGTTAATTAATATCGCAGACGATCACGCTGCTACTCGCAAGATCATCCTGCCGTTGAAAGTGCTGACAACGCCGTCGGATCATGCCCAGCTGGTCCATAGCGCTGGAGCAGGCAAAGCCGTATTTTGCTCTGACCCGCTCGCTGGCTGCGGTTAATGCACGTTCAGCGACTTGTTCAAATTCGCTCACACTGTAAGCATGATTAATCCGGAAAAATTCGTGAATAACGGATGACGGTGAATAGCAGGATTCTTTAGCACCATCCGGCCACTGCACGTTAAATCGGGTTTCAGGCATAGCTGTGCTCCTTATTGTCATATTCATGAATTTTTGAAAGCGGACGATCTGAAGAATGACTATCTGCAGAGCGGCTATCCAAATCACGGCCAGACTCCGGCACCAGATACGCTTGCTGGGCTAAATTCCAGAATTCGGTCTGTTGCTGCTGATAAGACACGGCCACTGATGAGGAATCATTAATCTCACCAATCACAGCAGCGTGAATATCGCGTTGTTGAAATAACGCCAGAACGGCTTCGACACAGTGCGGCTCACAACTGATCAGATAACCAAAACTTGGGAAGCTGCATAACCAATCTTCCCAGCTGACCGCTGTCGGTTTAGGAATCGCTTGCAGCTGAATATCGACACCACAGCGCGAGCAATCCATAAACATGGTGGCCGTGCCTAATAATCCGGCCTGGGAAATATCCTTTGCCCCGGTGACCCCAGCCATCGCGGCAATCTCGGGCAACAGCGCAATATCCTGTTGCAACTGACCCGGTGGTGCTGTCGTCGCTGCATTCCAGTTTAAAAACGGCGCTTGGTACTGGCCGCGCAAATCCACCGCACACAGCAGCACATCCCCGGGCTTGGCGGCAAAGCTGGACAGCACCTGCTGCGCCTGACCAACAATCGCTACCGACAACTGATCGGATGCGGTGTTCTGACAGGTATGCCCACCCACCACCGGCACCCCATAAGCCGCTGCCGCATCCGCGATGCCCTGCATCAGCAGCGTCAGTGAGGCATCGTTTTGTGCCCAGATGGCATTGGTCACAGCCACGGGTTTGCCGCCCATCGCGGCAATATCACTGCAATTCACCATCACCCCACACCAACCTGCAAACCAAGGATCGTGGGCGACAAATTCGGGAATAAAACCTTCCATCGCAAACAGGTTAAAGCCAGACTCGGTGGCGATAACCGCCGCATCGTCGCCATTGGGGTGAAAGGCATCACCATTTGGCTGAGAGTCAGAAAAGCGATCCAACACCGGCTGTAAGGCCAGTTTGGATTGCACCCCGGAATCCTTGCGTACATGAGTTATCAGCTGTTGCAGATTTAATTCCATAATGCGCTCTCCCGATGATGCTGAGCCACGCTTTCGCCATAAGGCCTTTCGCCATAAGGCCTTTCGAAATAAGGACCTTCGATATAAGGCAGATGAAGCGGGCTTTTCTGACGGCGACCTTCAACCCAAAACCCCTGAGCTGGTTCTTCTAACGCGGAATAACACGCCAACTTTGCCTGCATCTGCACATGCTCAACGCCCTGTACCTGCTGATTCCCGACAGAGAGCCAATTAAGACGCTGAAAGAATCTCTCATTCTGCGGCTGCACCAAGGCATTAAACTGCTGGCAACCCAAAGCAGTTGCACTGCGAACGGCCAATTTAATCAGGCCACTGCCCAGTACAATCTGGCGGCGAGCGGCTTTTTCAACCGCCAGTCGCCCGCCCCACCAAATCCCCGGCTGGGTTTGATAAATACGCACCGTACCCACCACTTTTTCCGACATGCCAGCCACTTGCTGGATCGCCACCAGCACCCGAGCGTCACGGTCAATCACGTCGATATCATGATCTTCGAACAGTCCTTGCTCATCACAAAACACCTGGCGGCGTAAACGTCGCGCCTGCTCAATTTCCCAATCGTTTTCAGCCCACTTGATACGAAAGTGGTCTTGCTTAACCGTCATCCACTCATCGTTACTTGTTAATTCATTGCCGGTGGAGCTCATAACGACGGCTCCTTTTCATTTAGCTCTTTCTCATAACGTGACAGCGGACTACAGGCACCACATTTCACACAACCAGCGTTGGATTTTTCTGAGGTGATACCCGCTTCCACCAGCATGGCCGCCAAGGGCTTGAGCAGGCTTTCCATAAAGGCTTTGCTTGGTGCCGGGTGATCTTCCAGCGGGGTGCCCCGAATCGGCACAAACGGCACCACAAATGGATAAACCCCCATCCCCACCAGCTCCTGGCAGAGATCGAGGATGGCGTCTTTGCTATCCCCTAGTCCGGCCAGAATGTAAGTGCTGACTTGCCCCCGACCAAAGACTTCAACGGCGGCGGCAAAGGCCGCCATATATTCTTCCAGCGACACTTCGGCTTTGCCCGGTGTAATCGCTTTACGGACTTCGGGCGTGACCACTTCCAGATGCATACCCAGCGAATCAATACCGGCCTGCTTCATACGGGCAAACCAGCTGTGGTCTTTCGGCGGCTCACACTGACCCTGAATTGGCACATCCACTTCGGCTTTGATAGCAACGGCGCTGTCGCACATCACTTTGGCGCCCCTGTCGGGCGTGGCAGGTGTGCCGGTGGTCATCACAATGTGTTTAATACCGTCCAGTTCCACGGCGGCCTTTGCCACTTCCGCCAGTTGTTGTGGCGTTTTTTCGGCAATGGTGCGCCCGGCGTTGAGCGACTGACCAATGGAACAAAAACGACACGCTTTGCGCCGGCTTTCATAACGAATGCAGGTTTGCAGCACGGTCGTCGCCAGTACATCGGTGCTGTGCAGTGTGGCAATTTGCTGATACGGAATACCGTCGGCGGTGCTCAGGCTGTAGAAATTTGGTGTATCCGCAAAGGTAATATCAGTCAGGGCAATACGCTCACCACCGGGCTGTTGTTTCACCAGCGTGTTGTCTTCCAGCACATAAGGCGATTGCCATGCGGTTTGGGTATAAACCGGCACCATCAGTGTGGTGCCATCCATCGTCAGCGCCTGATGATCAGACGGCCCGGCACCACCCCGGCGGCTCACATGAGTGTTATCCGGTGCCACCAGACGCACGCCGTGGGTCTGAATATCGGTTAATAATTCAGAGTTAAGATCCGTTTTCAGTGCTGACAAGGCGCTCATAGGATTACTCCTGGGATTCGGGTTGAGTTTCTGGTTGGGGTTGGTATTGAGGTTCGAGCTGAGTTCGGTAAGAAAAAGGAGCAATGGAATCCGTCTGGCTGGCACTGTCCTCAACAAACATCGGCTCGCTATAACGCGCCGGTGCATCCTGAATTCGCAGGCTGAGTAATTCCGGACGGGCGTAATGACCCACCGAATCCATCATGCGCTTACGTTTATCGATCAGCGCCATATCCAGATCGGCAACAATAAACCCTTCGCCTTCGGTCATGGGTTCACATAAGTGTTTGCCTTCCGGGGAAATAATGGCGGTGTTACAGCCGTGGCGCAGAGACTTCTGCAAATCCGGATCGTCGGTCAGGCTGTTAATCTGTTCATCACTCAGCCAACCGGTGGCATTAATGACAAAACAGCCGGACTCCAGTGCGTGATGCCGAATGGTCACTTCCATCTGCTCACCAAAGATGGGGCCCACTAACGAACCAGGAAATTGTGCACAGTGAATCTGCTCGTGCTGGGTCATCAGGCTGTAGCGCGCTAATGGGTTGTAGTGCTCCCAACACGCCAGTGCGCCTAAGCGCCCGACCTGGGTATCGACCACTTTCAGGCCTGAAGCATCGCCCTGCCCCCAGATCATGCGCTCGTGATAGGTTGGCGTAATTTTGCGGCGTTTTAGTACCAGTTCTCCATTGGCATCAAACACCAGTTGGGTGTTGTATAAGGTGCCGTGATCGCGTTCATTCACGCCCATCACAATCACCATCTGATGTTGCCGGGCTTTATCACTTAACGCCCGGGTGGTGTCACTGGGAACCTCAACGGCTTGCTCGTACAGTTTTAAATGCGGCTTGCCCTGTTTGACTGGCGGCAAAATAAACGAAAAGTAGGGGTAATACGGCATAAAGGTTTCGGGGAACACTATCAGCTCTACCCCTTCTGCCGCGGCATCATCAATTACCTTCAGCACTCTGGACAGCGTACCACTCAGACTCTCCAGATCGGGAGCAATCTGAACGGCAGCAGCGCGAATAACCGATTTATTTAACATCGCTGCTGCCTCCCGATTACATGGTCCAGGTATCAACAATGACCGCGTTATCACGGGTGTGTAGCAACTTGATATCCAGTACATCGAGCGGGTTGATTGGGCGAATGCCTTCAATCAGGTTGTGCTCGCCATGGCCGTACAAGGCTTGCAGTGCAAAACGACAGGCGTAAACCTTGCCGCCTTCAGCCATAAACTTCTTCAACTGGTTGTTAAAGTTCATATGACCCGGAAACGCTTCATCACCAATAGTTGGGAAACCACGCTGCACCCCCAGATTCACACCCGGGCCATACAACAGGATCGAGGTTTCGTAGCCTTTACGTTGCAAACGGGTCGCCTGCAGCATGTTGACGAAGCCAATTGAACCTTCGAACGCAACTGTGTGGAAGGTGACCAGCGCTTTTTCGCCAGGCTGGGCTTTTACGTCTTCAAAGACTTTTTCTTCGTAATCAACAAAAAAATCACCGTCTTTATTTAGTGGGAAATCAACTTGAGGCATTTCATATTCTCCGCTGGTTATTATGTAGAAATCGATGTTGTTCAATTTCAAAACGGATATTGCACAGCGGGTGCCAATGATTGCTTTTTAAAAAGCAATCAATTTGCAATAAAGCTCTACCTGACTCTTTTACAACCGATAAAATTTTTTAAATCTTGTGATTTAACGCCGTTTTTGTCAGGATTCAGCTCAAAATTGATCGCACTAAATGATTGCACAAATACACGCAAGTTCACTATTTAAGTGCATGAGTGGTAAAGAACATGTACAAGACACACATTGAACGCTGGAAAAAAGCGGTTGCTGAAAAAGGCAAATACCCAACCTACAAGCTGCTCGCGGATCTGATTGAGCAGGACATCGAACGTGGCAGTCTGCAGCCACAAGACAAGATTCCGACCATGCGTGATCTGGCTGAAGCACTGGCGGTGAATTACTCCACCGTGTCACGTGCCTATACCGAGGCGCGCAAGCGTGGCCTGATTGAAACCGTGACCGGCGCCGGTACCTTTGCCAAGGGTAAAGTACCGGCGATTAAGCCCAGCCTGGCGCCTTACGAGCTGACCATGAACATGGTGATTGAACCAGCGATTCCGACGTTAATTGAAGAAGTAAAAGACGTTGTCCTCAGCACCATCAGTCAGAATGAACTGTATAAGCTGTTTCGTTATCAGGAGCACGGTGGCCATCCACACACCAAAGAACAGGTCAAACTCCACCTGCTTAATAAAGTGCCGGATGCCGCTCTCGAACAGCTGGTGTTATCACAAGGCGTGCATCAGATTCTGGCTGCTCTACTGACCCAGTTATGTGATAACCACCAGGTGATTTGTGTCGATTCTCTGACCTACCCGGGCATTAAGTCCAGTGCCGCCCAGCTGGGTAAACGCTTACACGCACTGGAGCGCGATAACGACGGGCCAACCGCCTCCTCTTTTGAAGATGCCTGCCGTACCCATGATGTTGCCGCACTGTATATCAACCCCACCATGCATAACCCGACCTGCACCTCCATTTCACGCAGCCGCCGCGAAGCCCTGGCCGATGTGGCGCTGCGCCATAATGTGCAGATTATTGAAGACGATGTGTACGAGCCGCTGGCCAACAGCCCGTTACCGTCCTTTGCCATGCTGGCTCCGGGCCTGACCTATTATGTATCCAGCCTGTCCAAGTGTTTTGCTCCGGGGGTTCGCTTTGGTTTTGTTGCCTGCCCAAGCAAACGCCAGGCTGAACATACCAATGGTGCGCTGCGTTCTCTGAATGTAATGAGTGCCCCCATGACCGAGATGATGGTTTGTAACTGGCTCAAGCAAGGCACCGTCAAGCGTATGATTCAGTCGGTGCAGCGCGAAGCCAATGCCCGTCAGCAGATTATTCAGCAGGAGTTAAAAGGCATTCCCCTCAATATGGCCGACAATGCCTTTCATTTCTGGCTCAGATTTCCGAAGCAGGTGGACTGGCACCCGGCCGAGCTGGCCATTGATTTACGCACCCAAGGCATCAGTGCCGTTGCCAGCATGGCTTTTGCCACCGATAACCATCCCCCTCACGCGATGCGTATTTGCTTCGGCGGGCCATTTAACCGCGAGGACATTCGTGAGCAGATGATCAAATTGAAAGAAACGCTGTTACAACCCGCACACCTTACTCAGACCCGTTACTAGGGCTTGTTAACAGGCCCCAGGCCTCCCTCCAGAAACCGATACTTACCAAACGCTTACCCTTGGTAGCGTTTTGTTGCCCTGTATCCCTACCTTGATTTAAATCAGAGAAGTCAATACAGATATTTGAACAAACATTCAAATATCTGTAAATTGTGAACCACGTCACAAAATGGCGTGTTTTTACCAATTCTGCTGCCTAATGACGGCTGACGCCAGCGAGCAGCAGTGCAATACATCCTTTACGAGAACTGAGAATACCGCGGAGAAGCCGCCCTCAGTCGCAAGGCTGCGTTCGTAGTACTACCAGATTATGGCTAATCGCATTAGGTTTTTATGATAGGCAGCTCATCACACTCTCCAGGGTATCAGGAACACGCCGCGTTATTCTTTAACAACGCCTCCGATGCCATCATGCTGACGGATACCCGCAACATCATCACCGATGTGAATCCGGCTTTCAGTCAAATCACCGGCTATGAAAAAGACGAAGTGCTGGGTATGCCGGCCGGATTTATGAAATCGGGCAAACACGATAAAGCTTTCTATCAGCGGCTGTGGTCAGATCTGGATAAGAATGGTTACTGGCAGGGTGAGATATGGGATCGGCATAAAAAAGGCCATAACTTTCCAAAAGACGTCAAAATCACCGCCATTAAAGATTCTCAGGGCAATACCCGTCAGTATGTCGCTATCTTTTCGGATATTTCTGAGTCGGTAAACCACAAGATAGAGCTAGAGAACCTGGCTTACTTTGATCCGCTGACGTCTTATCCAAATCGTACTCTGTTATTAAATACTCTGTCTGACAAAATCCATACTCTGCAGAGTGAGCCTGGCGACCAGAGTTTCACCATTGCTTTTGTCGACATCGATAATTTCAAACTCTATAACGACACCCGGGGCCATCACTTTGGTGATCAGCTGATTAAAAATGTCGCCGCCCGTTTATCCGACGTGCTAACGCCCAACGATATTGTTGGTCGCATGAGCGGCGATGAGTTTCTGATTATTTTTGATAACAACAAGAGCCAGCAGCAAGTTATACAAGCTGTCGATGACCTGATACAGGCGAACACCCTGCCATTATTAATTGACGGCAGCGAGAATCAAATTCAGCTTAGTATTGGCCTGAGCACCTATCCAACAGATGGCCATAATGTCAAAGACCTGCTGTCCTGTGCTGATATTGCGATGTATTGGGTTAAGCAACAGGGTGGGAATTCTTACACCAGCTACAACAACAATATCGGCAAAGAGTTTATTCAGAAAAATGAAATTGAAACTGAATTACCTAAAGCCATTCGTAAGGAAATGATTACTCCGGCATTTCAGCCACAGCTCGATCTAAAATCAGGAAAAATTATTGGCTGTGAAGCACTAGCACGCTGGGAAAAAGACGACGGTTTATTTATTTCTCCGGTTAAATTTATTGAGGCCGCAGAAAAGCTGAATATTGTCAGTAAAATATCGGAATTGATGGTACGCAGAAGTTGCGAAGCTTATTCACAGCTAACTAACAAAGACGATTTAAAACTATCAATCAATATTTCAGCCAAAGATCTTAACAACCGCAGCTTCCTCCACTGCCTGAAAGATATTTTTGAAAAATACAATATTGCCAACCATCAAATTGAGTTGGAACTCACCGAATACTCCCTGGTCGAAAACTTCAGTGTTGCACAACGTCAAATTAAACGCTTAAGAAAGAATGGTTTTAAAATTGCCATTGATGATTTTGGCACCGGATTTTCTTCATTAAATTATCTTAAATCACTGGAAATCGACACCCTGAAACTGGATCGAAGCTTTATTCAGGAAATAGATCAGGATGATAAAAAAGGCATGATCATTCTTGAAAACACCATTCAGCTGGCACATAAGCTGGGGGTTAAAGTGATTGCCGAGGGCGTTGAAACAACTGAACAGCTGAATCTTTTAAAAGAGCTGAATTGTGACGTTATACAAGGGTATCTGGTTTCCCGGCCATTAATTCCGGAAACCCAGTCTGACCTTTCCAGGATATTAACGGCTGCATCCGACGATGCCTGCCAAAGCAGTTTATAGGGGAAAAGAATGCCTCAGGAACAAACCTTTAGCGCGCAGCAAATTTTATTATCAACCACCGATACAGATAGTCATATTACCTACGCCAATGATAATTTTTGCCAGATATCCGGCTATCAGCTCAATGAGATGCAAGGCAAAGCCCATAACCTGGTACGCCACCCGGATATGCCTAAACAAGCCTTTGGTGATTTATGGCAACACCTTGGTCAGGGGCAGTCGTGGATGGGGCCGGTTAAAAATCGCTGTAAGAATGGTGATTATTACTGGGTTGATGCCTTTGTCACTCCAATCAAAGATCAACAAGGCAGAATTGTTGAATATCAGTCGGTCAGAACCAAACCAGATCCGCAACTGATTCAGCGGGCACAAAAAACCTATCAACAGCTCAGGGATGGCAAACAGAAAAAGCATGTGAGCCATTCTGGTGACAGCACTCTGTGGCCAATGCTGGCGTTTGTATTACTTACTTTGGTCAGTTTTACAATGTCTCTGTTCAGTGATGAACTTTTGATAGCAACACTTGTGACAGGTATGATTTCAGCCGTTAGCGGTGTGTTGTTTTATCAATGGCGGCAGTCGTATCTGGCCCTGATCAGTGACGCTAAATCGGTTTTTAACAACCCATTAATGGCGTACCTGTATTCCGGCAGAAGTGATGACATTGGTATGTTACGACTGGCGTTGAAAAAAAGAGAAGCTGAAGTGAATGCCGTAGCCGGTCGGGTGAAAGATGACTCGGAATTAACGCTGAATATGGCGTATCAGTCATCTACTAAAGGAAAAGAGGTTGCCCGGTTATTAAACAGTCAGAAATCTGAAATCGAAAGCATTGCCGCAGCCGTCAATCAAATGTCTGCCAGTGTCCGCGATATGGGCAAAGTAGTCACCAGCGCTTCGGATTCAGCAGGCCATAGCCAGGATTTAAGTTATTCGGCACAACATCAGGTCGCCGAAACCATTGGTTCTATTTCTCAGCTATCGGAGCAACTGAACACCGTTGATCATGTGGTTTCGCGTCTGGTCAGTGGTACCCAGGCCATTACTCAGGTATTAAATGATATTAATAGCATTGCTGAACAAACCAACTTACTGGCGTTAAATGCTGCGATTGAAGCCGCCCGGGCCGGAGAACAAGGGCGTGGTTTTGCCGTTGTTGCAGAAGAAGTCAGGGCGCTGGCACAACGTACCCAACAGTCTACCGAGGAAATTAATAGCCTGCTGACTCAGCTGAAAACGGAATCTGACAGCGCCATTGAGGCGGTACACAATGGTAATACATTATCGAAAAATTGCGTTGAATCGGCTCAGAAAGCCGGGGATTCACTAACCAGTATCACTCAGGAAATCAGCGAGCTGGCGGAAGTTAATCTGCAGATTACCACCAGCATGCAACAGCAGTCTCAGGCGGCCGATCAGATTAATCAGAATATTACCGCCATCGCCGATGTTTCTGCCCAAAGTGAATGTCATGGCCGCGAAGCCAGCGAGTTCAGCGAACAACTGGTGACCCGCTTACAGCAGCAAAAGAATCTGGTCGAACAATTTGTGCGCAGCTAGAGCCTGCGTCAGCCCTGGCTAACCTTATACTGGCTGACAGTTGTGCGCATTTGCTCGGCAATTTTGGCCAGGTGTTCACCGGCTTGGGCAATATCAGAAGTACCTTCGATGGTTTCCCCCGCCTGCTGATTAATCATTTGCAGGCAGGCGGTAATATTCTGAATGGAATCGGTCTGCTGATTCGACTGACTGGAAATATCGCCGGAAACCTGTTCCAGATCCGTCATCACACCAACAATATCAGTAAGGGTGGCAGCCACCTCTTTAGCCATGGCTACAGCATCTCCGGCAGTTTGGCTGCTGTTATTAATAACTTCGGTAGAACGATCCGAACCGGCCTGCAGCTCCTGAACAATATCCGCAATTTCAATGGTTGACTGCTGAGTACGGCTGGCCAGATTGCGTACTTCATCGGCAACCACCGCAAAACCGCGGCCCTGTTCTCCAGCCCGAGCGGCTTCAATTGCAGCATTTAATGCCAGCAAGTTAGTTTGCTCGGCCACCGACTGAATCACATCCACCATATTGGCAATATTACCCACCCGTTCATTTAAGTTAGCCATTACATCCTGCAGACCAAGAATCTCACTGGATAACGATTGAATCTGCTCAGCTGCATGACTCACAGCACGATGACCCGAGCGGGTTTTTTCTGAGGTTTCGCGAATACGTTCGGCACTGGTAAGAGTTGCCTGATTCACTGAACTGACGGCCTGACCAACGCTATCAGCGCTGTTGCTGACGTTAGCAATTTCCTGCTGCTGGTTTTTCAGGTTCACTTCACTTTGTATTAACGAAGCACTGGATTGAGTGGCAGCACTGGCAATCTGGTTGGAATAATCCTGAAACTGCGATAAATCCTGAGCAAAGCGCTGCACCAGCTTATTAATATTGGCAGCGGTTTTACCCAGGCTGTCATCACTGAACTTCTGAATCGGCTGAGTCAGATCACGCTGCTGAATATAACGGTTCACACTGCTTTCAATCTCTGACGACTGACGCTGAATTAAATCAATCGTCATACGAATCAGAAAGGTCATCACAACAGCAACGATCAACACCAGAATTTCCAGCACAATCACCATAATACTGTTGTCATAAAAAATTCGGGTATTCTTCAGAACATGTTCAATAATTTCATCCTGAATATTTTTTAAGAGATTAATCCGGTCGGTGGCGACGGTAAACCAGTCAGTAGGATTAACGCCATAATTCTGATCTTTTTCCGTAATCAGCTGACGAAAACGCTCAACCGCTTTTTCTTCTTTTGACGACAGTTCATCCAATAAAATCTGTTTCAGATCACTCGGGGCTTTTGCTGTTGCTGAGTGCAGGTAAATTTTTTGTGCGTTCGATAATTCAGAAAAACGTATCTGTAATTTTTTTGTTAACGCATCACGGGCAAACACATTACTTAACACCGCTCGTTCTATGCCGGCTTTTTCTTTGGCGTAGGCAAAGTTGTATAAAGTCACCAGTTCTTCAGAGGTAATTTCGTTGGTGGAAAACTCCAGTAACTGAATATTAACTTCCAGCAGTGCTTCATTGTTCTGGGTATAAAAGCGAATGGCTTCTGGCAGAGGAATTTGCAGTTGATCAACACGGTTACGAATTGTGCTTAACTGCTGCAGGCTGTTTTTTACTTTACCAATATAAACCGTAATATCTTTGGCATAGGTATACAGCGCAAAAATATCTTTCAGTTCCTGCAACCGTTGATCGGTTAGCTGGCGCTGAGCCGGTAATACATCGCGGAATTTTTCACCGTTTGAACCCAGAAAACCAGCTGACTGACCGCGCTCTTTTTGCAGCTCATGCACCAGGCTATTGGTGGCTTTGATCAAATCAGCATGATGCATCAGTTCGGCATTGGCCTGCATATGTTTATAAGCACTGATGCTGTCAATAACCAAAACCACAATAAGAATCAGACAGGGAGCTAAAATCAGAGAAGCTAAGTGTTCTGACAACCACGCACGCATAACTACACCTATCTGTTCATCATCGGGATCGGTTAATAATTTCGGAATCAATTGATGATTCAGAAAATGAGGGTCAGATTTCAGACTAGCAAAAACTGAGGCTTCTGCTCAGTTATTTGTCTGAGTCCGCCTCATACAAAGTTATGAGTCGCAGCGGAACGTCCGTCGGCCACTTTATCGTATTGATTTATAAGCAGTTATTATTTTGGCCATTTTGTCCGTCTGGCTAACTGTTTGGGCTACTGTTTGAGTTACTTCTGGCAGCTGCCCTAAACCGTCTCGGCGGCGGCAACCGCACTGGCCCAGGCCCATTGGAAGTTAAAGCCCCCCAAGTGGCCGGTCACATCCAGCACCTCACCAATAAAGTACAACCCCGGATGAGCTTTCACCTCCATGGTTTTCGACGATACTTCATCGGTATCAACACCACCCAACGCCACTTCGGCGGTACGATAGCCTTCAGTAGCGGAGGGTTTAATGCGCCACTGATGAATGCCATAAGCAATGGTGTCCATATCGTCACCACTGAGCTGCGCCAGCGTACTACCCAAATAATGAGAATGATTCTGCTCCAGCCATAACTCAGCAAACTTTTGCGTAAAGTGTTCTGCCAGCCAGTTTTTTAAGCTCACTTTAGGGCGTTGGTGTTGTTGCTCACGTAAAAGCTCAGCCAGATTAACCGCAGGCAATAAGTCGATCTCCAGCTCGTCGCCTTCGTTCCAGTAAGAAGAGATTTGCAGAATCGCCGGGCCACTCAAGCCGCGGTGAGTAAACAATAAATCCTCAGTAAAGCTTTTCTGATTGCAGCTCACGCTGACGTTTAGTGAGGTTCCCGATAAAGCTTCACACAAGGCTTTATAATGATCGGTAATCACAAACGGCACCAACCCTGCCCGGGTTGGGTAAACCTTTAAGCCAAACTGGCGGGCAATATCGTAACCAAAGCCGGTGGCTCCCAGAGTTGGAATGGACGGCCCTCCGGTTGCGATCACCAGCGACTGACATTGCAGGTTACCGGATGAGGTTCGCAGCTGATAACGCAGCCCTTCCTCGTTGTCGGCAAGGGGTTCGATCTGTTCTATAGTGGTTTTCAGCTGCACCCGGGCGCTGTGCTGTTCACACTCATCCAGCAGCATATTGAGGATATCGCTGGCCTTATTATCACAAAACAGCTGGCCGTCTTTTTTCTCGTGGTAAGGAATGCCATGCTTATCCACCAGCGCAATAAAGTCCCACTGGGTATAGCGGCTTAATGCCGATTTGCAGAAATGTGGGTTATGCGACAAATAGCGCTCGGGCTCGACATAATAGTTGGTGAAGTTGCAGCGCCCTCCCCCCGACATCAGAATCTTTTTGCCCGCTTTATTGGCATGATCCAGCACCAGTACCTGGCGACCACGTTTGCCTGCCTCGGCGGCACACATTAATCCGGCCGCCCCGGCACCAATGATCACAACTTCGTATTTCTGCAGCATTTGGCCGTTACACTTCATATTTATGACAAATACACACTGCCGGTTTTGGCAGAGTGTCAGAGGCTGGTATTATGCCATACCCGCACTGAAGCCAATACGTTTTACGCCGCAGAGAGGCCACGCATGGAGTTGTTTGATCGTCAGGGGCTGATGGAAGCGACAAAGCTGTCGCCCCGCAAATTAAAAGTGCTGATGTACTTATTAAAAGCACCGGTACTGGATCGGATCTACAGTCAGCTCAGCGAAAAACAAGGCATCAACCTGATTGCCGATACGCTGAAGTTTTTAAATATCCGGCTGGATTATGACCTTGAAGCTCTGGAACGTACGATCCCGGAAAAAGGCCCGTTTATCACGGTATCCAATCATCCGTTTGGGTTTTTAGATGGCATTATTTTATTGCTGATTATTGGCCGCAAGCGCAAAGATTTTCGTGTGGTGGCGAATTTTTTATTAAGTTACTTTGCACCAATCTCCGATTTATTTATTACCGTTAACCCCTTCGAGCAATCAACACCTCAGGGCAAAAGAGGCCCGAAAGGGATGGGGGGTGCCAAAAAATCACTCAAACAAATCGAGGCTGGCCATGGCCTTGGCATTTTCCCGGCGGGGGAAGTATCGACCTGGTACAAAGGCCAGAAAGGCATTGAAGACCGTCCGTGGCCGCTCTCCAGTATGCGGCTGATTAAAAATGCGCAGGTACCGGTTATTCCGGTGTATTTCCATGGTCATAACAGCCGCAGCTTTCACGTATTAGGTAAAGTTCACCCGGCGTTACGCACGCTGCGTATTCCGGCTGAGTTTCTGAAAAAGAAAAACTCCACCATTCATATTGGTTTTGGTGAACCCATTGCAGCCGAGGAGATTCTGGCGTGTGATAAACCCGAGGCTATTCGGGAGCTGTTGCGTGATCGGGTTTATCAGCAAAAAGAGAAGTTTACAGGTAAAAAATAGAGCGTTAATCGCGCTATTATTTTAAACCATAACAGAAAAGAGAATCAGAGCAGCTTCTTCACCGGCGCATAAGAGCGGCGGTGAATCTCACACGGGCCATGTTCAGCCAGTGCTTCCAGATGGGCTTTGGTGCCATACCCTTTGTGTTTGGCAAAACCATATTCAGGATAGAGCGCGTCCAGTTTAATCATTTCACGATCACGCTGCACTTTCGCTAATACCGACGCCGCAGAAATTGCCGCCACCAGAGCATCACCTTTAATAATGGCAGTGGCTTCCATCGCTAATTCGGGCAATTTATTGCCATCAATTAATGCGTGCTGGCAGCTTTCCTGTAAACCATCAATCGCACGGCTCATGGCTAACATGCGGGCATTAAGAATATTGATACTATCGATTTCTTCCACTGTGGCGCGGGCAATACAATAATCGATGGCTTTCTCACGGATTTCATCAAATAAGCGTTCACGCTTTTTTTCCGTAAGCTTTTTGGAGTCGGTTAATTCCGGTATCGGTTTATCCGGATCGAGAATCACCGCCGCGGCAACCACATCACCACACAGCGGCCCGGCGCCTGCTTCATCAACACCACAGTACACCACAGCATTGTCCAGCAGCTGCTGTTCAATATCGGTTTGTACTGCTGAAGGTGCGACAGCGTCACTCATGACTCAATCAGCTCGGCAATCGCCGCGGCGGCTTCGTCGTCGGCATTACGTTTCAGCTGGCGGTGAATAAATAAGAAGGTTTCATGCAACTGGTGCATATCATCGCTGTCTTCCAACCGTGCGAGCAAGGCTTCTGACAGATTTTCCGGTGTCGCTTCGTGCTGAATAAACTCCGGCACCAGCTCGCGATTGGCTAATAAATTGGGCAGGGAAATATACGGCTGAGTCACCAGACGTTTGAGAATTTTATAGGTCAGTGGCGCCACGATATAACTGACGACCATGGGCTTTTTCAGCAACATAGCTTCCAGTGTTGCTGTCCCCGAAGCCAGTAAAATGGTATCCGCTGCCGTCATGCAGGTTTGTGACTGACCCAGAATTACTTTCACCGGTAAATTACCCGGGTATTGCGCCAGTAATGATTCAATCTGATTACGACGATCAACACTGGCCGCCGGAATAATAAATTGCAGGTCAGTACGCTTCTGCTGCATAAGTTCGGCGGTTTTTAAAAACACCGCGCCCAAACGCTCTACTTCGCTGCCACGACTGCCCGGCATTAAACAAACGATTTGTTGCTCAGGGTCTAACCCCAATTGTTCCCGGGCCTCAGCAACCGGAGTTTCTAATGCAATTTTATCGGCCAGATGGTGACCAACAAATTTTACCGGTACGTCATGATCTTCATAAAAACGGGCTTCAAACGGAAATAACGTCAGCATCAAATCAACCGCTTTGGCGATTTTTAATACGCGTTTTTGGCGCCAGGCCCAAACTGATGGACTGACGTAATGTGCCGTTTTAATACC
Organism: Bacterioplanoides sp.; assembly: GCF_965226395.1. Classification (GTDB taxonomy): domain Bacteria; phylum Pseudomonadota; class Gammaproteobacteria; order Pseudomonadales; family Oceanobacteraceae; genus Bacterioplanoides. Next base: position 854,843 of record NZ_OZ245358.1, read on the forward strand.
GGATTCGCGCAGTTTTTGTTCCAGCGTTAAATTAAAGTCCGGTGCATCAATACCAATAAACACATCCGGCGGATTGGCACGCCAGCGTTTGATTAAATCGCGACGTACTTTTAACAACTCGAATAAACGACCCAATACTTCTACCAGCCCCATGACCGATAAACGTTCCATCGGTACCAGGCTGTTAAAGCCATGCTGCATCATTAACGGCCCACCAATACCTTCAAAGGTGGCGTGTGGGTAACGTTGTTTTAATTGCTGGATTAAACCGGCCCCGAGCATATCCCCCGAGGTTTCACCGGCGACAATGGCTATACGCATATGGTGTCTGTGTTATTGGAAAAGTTAGCGGATAATACCGCGATCACCGGCCTGAATACTGGCAAGGAGTACATTAACGGCTTCATCCTGCTGAGCAACAGGTGCTAATTGTTCTAACGCTTCCTTCAGCGTCAGGCCCTGACGATACAGAGTTTTATAAGCCGCGCGCAGGTGGTTAATGCTGTCTTTACTGAAGCCACGACGCTTCAGTCCTTCAACGTTAATACCGTGTGGCTTCACCGGGTATCCCTGGGTCATTAAATACGCCGGAATATCTTTTAACACCACACTGCCGGTACCACACATAGAATGTGCACCGATATGGCAGAACTGATGCACCTGGGTCGCTCCGCCTAGAATAGCGTAGTCGCCAATTTTTACGTGGCCGGCAATATTAGTGTCGTTCGCCAGAATACAGTGATCACCAATCACCGCATCATGCGCAACGTGAACATTCACCATAAACAGGTTGTTGCTGCCAACCTGAGTATGACCAGCATCCTGTACCGTACCACGATGGAAGGTACAGGCTTCACGAATCACATTATTATCACCGATGGCTAAGGTGGTTGGTTCACCGGCGTATTTTTTGTCCTGACATTCTTCACCAATGCTGGCGAACTGGAAAATTTTATTGTTTTTTCCGATTTTGGTTGGCCCGCGCACAATTACATGCGGGCCAATCACGGTGCCTTCACCAATTTCAACGTCAGGGCCAATTATCGAAAACGGGCCAATTTCAACGTTATCTGCAATAACAGCAGACGGGTCTACGATTGCTCGTGGGTCAATCATGCTTGCTCCAGCTGCCGTTCTGCACAGACGATATCTGCTGAACAAACGACTTTTTCATCGACAAGGGCGCGGCACGCAAATTTCCATATGCCACGGCGGTGGCTGATATGCCGGGCTTCCAGAATTACCTGATCACCAGGCACGATGGGCTGTTTAAAACGAACGTTGTCCGCACTGGCAAAGTAATACAGGGTATTTTCTGCATACTCTGGCCCCATCATGGTTAACCCGAGAATACCGGCCGACTGAGCCATGGCTTCCAGAGTTAACACACCGGGCATAATCGGGTGGCCCGGGAAATGGCCATTAAAAAAATCTTCATTAATGGTGACATTTTTTAAGGCGCGAATGGTTTCACCATCCTCGGCTTCTAAATTTACTTCTTTAACACGATCAACCAACAGGAACGGGTAACGATGTGGCAAAAATTCCTGAATTTGCTGAATGTTATACAGGGACATCAAACTTCACCTTTCTGGATTTTTTCTAACTGTTGCAGGCGTTTCGCCATGGAATCCAGTTGTCGGAAACGGGTGGCACTGCGGCGCCATTCTTTCATTGGCATTTGTGCAGTACCGGAGCCATAAGCGCCTTTTTCAGTGATGGATTTACTGATCAAAGCCATTGGTCCGATATGAACACCGTCGGTAATGTTCAGGTGCCCGGCCAGACCTGCGCCACCAGCTACCGTGCAATACTGCCCCACTGTGGTACTACCAGCGATGCCTGCACAGCCGGCAATGGCAGAGCCACGTCCGACACGCACGTTATGAGCAATCTGAACCAGGTTGTCGATAATTACATCATCTTCAATAACAGTATCATCGAGCGCACCACGGTCAACGGTGGTGTTTGCGCCGATTTCAACATCGTTACCAATACGAACACCGCCGAGCTGACAGATTTTGTGCCATTTCCCCTGATCCGGGGCAAAGCCAAATCCATCGGCACCAATCACGGCCCCTGAGTGAATAATCACCCGATCGCCCAGCACCACATTGTGATACAGAGTAACATTCGGGTTGAGCTGACAGTTTTCTCCAACCACACAATGATCAGACACCACGGTTGAGGCACCAATCTCACTGCCGGCACCAATCTGACAATGCTCGCCAATCACAGCATTAGCACCTACCGACACACCTTCAGCAATCACAGCGGTATCCGCTACGACGGCAGTCTCGTGTACACCGGCGGCAAATGCCGGACGGTTGTTAAACAGTTGGCTGGCCTGAGCAAAACTCAGATATGGATTGGCCGAGATCAGTGCACTGCCAACCACCAGCTCAGCCTGCGCTTCGCTGACGATCACGGCCGATGCCTGACTGTCTGCTAACTGACTCTGATAACTGGCGTTGGCCAGAAAGCTGACTTCACCGGCTTGCGCTTCTTTCAGCGTGTTCAGACCCGTGACCAGCGTATCCTGATCACCCACTAATGTCAGACCCAGTCGGGTCGCTAATTCACCCAGTGTTATCTTCATACCATGCATCCAATTATTGTTTGGCGTTCAGGCGTTCCAACAACAACTTAGTAATATCCGCTTTTGGCGACACATAGATCGCTGCACCGGATTGTAGCACCACATCATACTGGCCTTCGTCGATGATTGCTTTAAGCAACTTTTCAAGTTCAGGCAATTGTGCTTGGAAAAATTCTCTCTTCCATTTCTGATCCATTTGCTGCAGCTTCTTAGCGAAGAACTGAAGCTCAGATTTCTTCTCTTCGAACTCGTTAGACAGCTTACGACGCTCTTCATCGCTCATCACGTCGGCGTTTTTCTGTACCTGCTCCTGCATATTACGTAAAGCAGCTTCCAAGTCTTTTAACTTATCAATATCCGCTTTGTTCTCTTCTTTAAACTGCTTGTCGGCAGCTTCAGCGGCCTCGGATAAAAACAGTGCCCGCTCCATATCCACAACGGCAATCTTGCCGCCTTCTGCCATTGCCGTGTTCATCAGCAGCGTTGCTGCCATTGCTAAAATCCAGCGCATCCTCATGCTCCTTAATTGTTTTTTGTTAAACCGTTTGGTTGTGACTGATAAAGCGATTAAAACACCTGACCCAGAGAGAATTCAAAGCCTTCAGTGTCATCGTCTTCCTGATCATTCAGCGGAATCGAATAGGTAAAGGTTAATGGTCCGATGGCGGTGATCCAGGTTAAGCCCGCACCCACGCTGGTACGGATATCCGACAGATTAATGCCTTCATCACAATAAGGATGATCGGATAATTCCGGTACATCCGGGTCTTGTGGATCAAAACATTGATCAGTGAACACATTACCGGCATCGAAGAAGAACAGGCTGCGTACTGAGCTGCGATCTTCAATAAATGGCAGTGGGTAGATCAACTCAACGCTGGCTTCGGTCAGGATATTACCGCCCAGAGTACGTTCCTCTTCCAGGAACAGAGGCGCTTTAACCACCGTACCTGAGCTGTTGGTGGCAAAGACTGGGCGATACCGGTTTGGATTCGACAGGCTGACCGCTGCGCCATCGGCATCTGTGGTGTAAATCACGCCTGGAGCACTGCTGTCCACCAGCGGTCGGCCAAGATCATCCAGTTCAAACACCGGATTACCTGCCGAGTCGGTTTGCACCAGATCCACCGGGGTATAATCCGGCAGACCTTTAGGCCCTAAGCTGTTGGCACGATAGCCCCGTACCGAACCAATACCACCGGAACGGTAGTTTTTGAAGAAAGGCAGGGTGTCATCATCGCCATAACCATTGCCATAACCCAGTTCCGTACGCAGACGAATAGACCACTCATTGCTATTGCCAATCGGGAAATAGTAGTTGGCGTTATAGCCCAGCTTGTAATAGGTCAGGTCACTGCCAGGAACCGAAAGATCGGCAGAGATACGATGCTCAGTCCCTGCCGTTGGGAATAAGCCACGGTTGAGGTTGTTATAGCGCCAGTTCAGGCCCAGCGTATATTCATCAAAGTCGTCGCCTTCGCGTGCCACAAAGTCTTCAATTTCAGCCGGTACCGTTGTCCCCAGGAACATTTTGGTGTTGTCATAACCAACCGATAAAGACACTCGCTGACGGTGTGAAATCGGGTAACCAAAGGTCATGCTGCCGCCTTTCACGTTGGTCTGGAAATCACTTAACGTACCCAGCTCACTGAAATCGGTTTCACGGTGGAAAATGTTAAAGCCACGGCTCACCCCATCAATGGTGTAATAAGGGTTGGTGTAAGAGAAGTTGGCCGACTGCACTGTGCGGTTTTTCTGCAGGCTCAGGCTCATGCGGTTACCGGTACCGAGAAAGTTATTCTGGCTGATGCTGGTACCCAAAATCGCACCACTGCTGCCAGCATAACCGATATTGAAGTTCAGGCTGCCACTGAGCTGTTCTTCAACGTTGTAGTTCACGTCAATCAGGTCATCCGTGCCCGGAACGGCCGGAGTTTCAACATTAACGGTTTTAAAGAAGCCCAGCTGGTTGAGGCGGGTTTTACCGGAATCAATCTTATCGGTGGAGGCCCAGCCACCTTCCATCTGAACCATTTCCCGGCGCAGTACTTCGTCTTTGGTGCCCTGATTACCGGTGAAGTTAATACTACGAACGTAAGTACGCTTACCCGGCTCAACAAAGAAGGTCAGATCGACTTCTTTTTCGTCATCATAAATTTTGGGAATACCATCCACCTTAGCAAAGGTATAACCATCATTACCCAGTCGCTTACTCATCAGATCACTGCTGAACGTAACCCGCTGACGGGAAAAGGTATCGCCCGGTTTTAACAGATATAAACGGGTGAACTCTTCTTCATCCAATACCAGATCACCGGCCAGTTTTAACTCACGAATGCTGTAAACATCACCTTCGCTGACATTAATGGTGATATAAACACCGTCTTTATCCGGCGAAACCGATACCTGAGTGGATTCGATATTAAAGCGAATATAGCCACGGTCGAGATAATAAGAGCGTAACGTCTCCATATCTCCGGACAGTTTTTCACGGCTGTATTTATCGTCGCTGGCGTACCAGGACCAGAAGTTAGAGGTTTGTAATTCAAACTGCTTCAGCAGTTCTTCGTCTGAGTACACCTCATTACCAACAATATTGATGTGCTCAATGGTCGCTACATTACCTTCGTCGACCTTGATATTCAGCGCCACCCGGTTACGCGGCAGGCGTACCACTTCGGTTTCAATGCCCGCATCATAACGACCCTGACCAACATACTGACGCTCTAATTCAAGGGAAATTCGCTCCAGCGTCGAGCGTTTAAACACCAGGCCTTCGGCCAGACCAGATTGCTTCAGACCATCCAACAGCGCTTCGGTCTGGATCGCTTTGTTACCTTCAATTTCAATGCCGGTGATGGTTGGCAGCTCGACCAGCTTCACAATTAAGACATTGCCATCACGTAACAGCTCAACGTCATTAAACAACCCGGACTTAAATAAGCGTTTGGAAGCACTGACAAGACGAGTACTGTCGACCTGATCACCAACATTTATCGGGAAGCTTTCGAAAACGGTACCGGCCGACACCCGTTGCAGACCTTCCAGACGAATATCTTCAATTTTAAATGACTCAGCCTGAACCGCGGAGACAACACCTGACAGAGCAATAAACAGCGCAAACAACAGACAACGCATTAACACAGGATTCCAAAAGAGCCGTTTTTACAAACGGCTAATATCATTATAAAAAGCGACGGCCATCAGGCTGAACAATAACAGCATGCCTACCTTAATCGCCGCAATCTGAACCTTTTCCGGCAGCGGTTTTCCCGTCAACAGCTCGGCGCTGTAGAACAGGATATGACCACCATCCAACATGGGTACCGGTAACAAATTTAATACACCCAAAGACACACTCAGCAGCGCCAGAAAGCCAATAAAGCTCTCTAAACCACCCGACGCCGAAGAGCCCGCTACTTTAGCAATGGTAATAGGCCCACTCAAGTTCTTAACCGAGACATCGCCCTGAATCATCTTCCACAGTGACTCCAGAGTGAAGCCAATCAGACTGCCGGTTTTTTCAATCCCCAATGACAGCCCCTGAAAGATACCGGCCTGCGAGGTACGCAGCCAGTCAGCAGGCAGCTCAGGCACCTGAACACCTGCGCCAACAAAACCAATTACCTCACCATCATCCAACTCTTTGCGGGCAGGTGTCAGATTAATAGCTTGTTGCTGACCATCGCGATCAATCGTCAGTAACAGAGTTTGCTCCGGTGCTTGCTGAACCTGCTCAACCCAGTGATACCAGTCCGATACGGTTTCATTATCAATTGCCAGAATCGTATCGCCGGGCTTCAGTCCTGCTGCCTGAGCGCGACCATCATCAGCAATCTGTCCTAACTGAGCCGGAATATCCAAACGTCGCGGTTCGATGCCTAAACCACCGACCGGATCGGGTGCCTCACTGTCGGATAACCAGGCTGAAACCTGAACCTCCAGACGACGCTGCACACCTGAGTCTGATTGGACGATCATTGGAAAACTGGCATCTTCACCAATAAAGTTCACCAGCTGCCAGCTGACTTCCTGCCAACTGGTGGTCTCTTCACCGTCAATGGCAATAATTTCATCACCGCTGCGTAATCCGGCTAGCGCTGCTGGAGTATTGTCTTTGACCTCACCCACTACAGGCACCACACCCGTGGTACCGGCAACGAATAAAATCCAGTAAGCAACAATGGCAAATAAGAAGTTAGCTATCGGTCCTGCCGCGGCAATAGCAATACGCTGCCACGCCGATTTTTGGGTAAAAGCCTGATCCAGCAAGTGCTCAGGCACCGGGCCTTCGCGCTCATCGAGCATTTTGACGTAACCACCCAACGGGATCGGAGCGATGGCATATTCGGTATCGTGCTTATCTTTCCAGGAGAACAGTGGATTACCAAAGCCAACGGAGAAACGCAGCACTTTGACGCCACAGCGGCGCGCGACCCAGAAGTGGCCATATTCATGGATAACCACCAGCACACTGATGGCGATAATAAAATACAGCAGGGTCACAGGGATTCCTCGGTCATAAGCTGCTGAGCACAGTCGCGTGCCCAACGATCGGCATCCAACACGGTTTGCAACTGCTCAATATGCTGCACAGCATGACGTTTCATCACTTGTTCAATCAAGTCAGGGATGGCAATGAATGACAGTTCTTGGCGTAAAAAAGCGTCAACCGCCACTTCGTTAGCGGCGTTTAGCACAGCAGGCATGGTGCCACCGGCGGCAAAAGCCTCTTTCGCCAGACGTAAACACGGAAAGCTGGCTTCATCCGGCGGCATAAAGTCGAGTTGTGCAATTTCAAATAAATCGAGTGATTTCACCCCTGCGTCAATTCGTTCCGGCCAGGCCATACCATAAGCAATGGGGGTACGCATATCCGGTTGACCTAACTGAGCAATCACCGAACCATCGCAATACTGCACCATAGAATGAATCACACTCTGCGGATGTACCACCACCTGAACCTGTTCAGGCGCACAATGGAACAAGAAGCAGGCTTCAATCAGCTCCAGCCCTTTGTTCATCAGGGTGGCCGAATCAACAGAAATCTTAGCGCCCATTGACCAGTTAGGATGTGCCACCGCCTGCTCTGGTGTAACTGCCGTTAATTCATCACGGCTTTTGCCTCTGAATGGCCCGCCAGAGGCAGTCAGCAGAATCTTGTCGATGCCATGAGCACTGAGTTCACCAGAATATGACTCCGGCATACTTTGAAAGATGGCATTATGCTCACTATCAATCGGCAGCAGCTCAGCATTACCTTGCTCCACCGCCTGCATAAACAGCGGCCCTGCCATGACCAAGCTTTCTTTATTCGCCAGTAAGACACGTTTACCCGACTGTGCCGCCGCTAATGATGGCAGTAATCCGGCCGCGCCAACAATTGCAGCCATCACCTGATCAACATCGTCATGAGACGCAACCATCGCCAGCGCTTCATCGCCGCTCAGGATCTCGGTGGTGCAATCAGTGGGTAATTGGGTATTAAGCTGCTGTGCCGCCTGAGCATCGGCCATCACCGCATAGCGTGGTTGGAATTCGGCGATATCCGCCAGCATTTGTTCAACGCTGCGAGATGCCGTCAGAGCAAAAGCACGGTACTTGTCCGGATGGCGGCGAATCACATCCAGCGTGTTCTGGCCGATGGAGCCAGTGGCACCTAATACCGTAATGTTTTGAATGGAAGCCATCTGTCAGCCATTGTTCAGCCGTTCAGGCCCCAGTTAAAGATCAGCATACAGAAAGCAAAGACCGGCACCGCTGACGCCATACTGTCAATTCGGTCCAGCACACCACCGTGACCCGGTAACAGTTGAGAACTGTCTTTGATGCCACGGTGGCGCTTCATCATGCTTTCTACCAGGTCACCCAATACAGACACCACCGCAGTAATGACAGTAATCAGCAGCAGGGATATGGCAAACTGACTATCCACCGGCTGAACCTGATCATTGATATACGCCAGAAACGCCACAGCAACCAGCAGACTGGTGGCAAAACCGCCCCAGAATCCGGCCCAGGATTTGCCCGGGCTGACATTCGGTGCCAGCTTGGATTTACCCCACTGACGACCGGCAAAATACGCTCCGGTATCGGCCCCCCAGATAATCAGCATCAGATAAATAATCAGCAGTGAGCTATGCGCTTCCTGCTTCAGGTGCATAAATCCGACCCACATAGGAACCAGTACGCACAGGCCTAACAATGCCCGCACAGGCCGCGCATTCCATAACCCTGTGCCACCCGGGTACTGCTTCACTAACGCAAAAGCGACCACCCACCATAAGGTGCCGGCCGCCAGAAAATAGACTTTATAAGCTTCGTTTACCCGGAGAAAACGCGCTGTGGCGTATAAACACAAAAACATTACCAGAGCGTACAACACCCGGCTTCGGCTTTTGGTATAACCCGCAATATTGGCCCACTCCCACGCGCCGATCGTTGCAATGGCAGCAATAAACACAGCGAAAGGTTTCAGTGGCAAAAAGAAAATGCCAAAGATCATTAACGGGGCTAACACCAGGGCGGTGATGACACGAACCTTAGTCATCGGAAGCTTCCTTGAGCTGATCGTCAGTGCGGCCAAAGCGACGTGTACGCTCGGCAAAGGCAGCTAACGCTTTTTTGTATTCTTGTTCTTTAAAATCGGGCCACAAGGCATCAGAGAAGTAATATTCTGCATAAGCGGTTTGCCACAGCATAAAGTTACTGATGCGTTGTTCCCCACCGGTACGAATCATCAGATCCGGCGCCGGGAATTCGTTCAGCCAGGTGTATTGATGAAAAACATCTTCGTTGATATCGGTAACAGCTAAGCGCCCGGCCTGAACTTCTTCAGCGATCAGTTTTGACGCCTGCACAATATCCCACTGACCACCGTAGTTAGCGGCAATCACCAGCGTCATGGCGGTGTTGTCACGGGTTTTTTCCTGCGCTTCACGCACCAGATCCTGAATCTGATCGTTAAAGCCGGATAAGTCACCCATAACCACCAGGCGAATATTGTTTTTGTGCAGTTTTTTGACTTCACGTTGCAGTGCCGCCACAAACAGTTGCATCAAAGCACTGACTTCATTGGCAGGGCGGCGCCAGTTTTCACTACTGAAAGCAAACAGGGTTAAAACTTCCACCCCTTCTTTAGCCGAGGTTTCAACCACCGCACGCACCGCGTCGACACCGGCTTTATGCCCGGCCACACCCGGCATAAAGCGTTTTTTAGCCCAGCGGTTGTTGCCGTCCATAATAATGGCAACATGCTTAGGCACCTGACCCTGAGCGGCCAGGTTATCATCAATACTGGTAGACATAATAAAGAGTCGCCTGAGTTCCTACGGCTTAAACCTGCATCAGATCCTTTTCTTTATCCGCTAACAGTTTATCGACCTGAGCGATAAACTTATCTGTCAGCTTCTGAATCTGATCTTCGCCACCGCGCTGTTCATCTTCAGAGATCTCTTTTTCTTTCAGCAGATCTTTAATATCACCATTGGCATCGCGACGGATATTACGCACGGATACCCGGCCTTTTTCCGCTTCTGCGCGTGCTTGCTTGATGTACTCTTTACGGGTTTCTTCGGTCAGCGGGGGCATCGGGATACGAATCACATCACCGGAGGTCGCCGGGTTCAGGCCCAGATTGGCCTTCATGATGGCTTTTTCAATCGCCGGGATCATGTTCTTTTCCCACGGGTTGACCGCCAGGCTACGACCATCTTCAACAATGATATTCGCCACCTGAGCAATCGGGGTATCAGAGCCGTAGTAGTCAACCATCACACCATCCAGAATGGCTGGATTAGCACGACCGGTACGAACCTTTTTAAAAGCATCGACCATGGCTGCAACACTTTTGGTCATCCGTGCTTCAGCATCTTGTTTGATTTCGTTAATCATGCGTTTTGTTCCTCACTCACAATCAGCGTACCGTCATTGCCGCCGGTCATTAATCGCGCCAGTACACCGGTTTCATTCATATCGTAAACACGCAGCGGCATGTTGTGGTCACGCGCCAGACAAATAGCGGTTAAATCCATCACACCCAGTTGTTTTTCCAACACTTCCTGATAGGTCAGGCAGTCATATTTTTCGGCCGTTGGATCTTTTTTCGGGTCGGCAGTATACACACCATCGACATTGGTTGCCTTTAAAACCAGATCGGCATTGATTTCGATACCACGCAAACAGGCCGCTGAATCGGTAGTAAAGAATGGGTTACCGGTACCGGCTGAGAAAATCACCACATCACCAGAGTCCAGTGCACGAATAGCACTACGACGGTCGTAATGATCCACCACACCACTCATTGGAATCGCCGACATGACACGGGTTGGCATATTGGCGCGCTCCAGCGCATCACGCATTGCCAGCGCATTCATTACCGTTGCCAGCATACCCATATGGTCGCCCGCCACACGATCAAGACCGGCTTCGCTTAAGGCTTTACCACGGAACAGGTTACCGCCACCAATCACGATCCCTACCTGGACACCAATGCCCTTCAGCTGGCCAATCTCCAGCGCCATGCGGTCCAGAACTTTTGGATCAATACCAAAGTCCATCTCACCCATCAGGGCTTCACCGCTGAGTTTCAGCAAAATGCGTTTGTATTTAGGGCTTTTCTGTTCGGCCATACAGAAGTTCTCCAAGTCAGGCAGGTAGTCAATGAGTCGATTTTTAACGCCATCACGGCATATAAACAGCGTCCGCTGCTTATCATAAAGCGTTGAATATTCAGTGTATATTCAAGACACAAATATGCCGGGACAAGCCCGGCATAGGATTGCATCACTGTTGTGATATCAACAGTACACTGACATCAGTGATGCATAACGGTTATTAGCCGTTCAGCTGTGCAGCAACTTCCGCAGCGAAGTCAACTTCTTCAACTTCGATACCTTCGCCCACTTCGATACGAACGAAAGAAACAACCTCTGCACCTTCAGCTTTAGCCAGCTGAGCGATAGATTGGTCTGGGTTCTTAACGAAAGGCTGTTCCAGCAGGCTGTTTTCTTTCAGGAACTTCTTGATACGGCCGCCCATCATCTTCTCAACGATTTCAGCTGGCTTGCCTTCCATATCAGGCTGCGCCTTGATGATGTCTTTTTCTTTCTCCAGATCTTCTTGTGGCATATCTTCTGGAGCCAGAACGCGTGGGTTAACCGCAGTTACGTGCATTGCGATGTCTTTAGCAACGTCTGCATTGCCGCCTTTCAGCTCAACAATGGCAGCGATTTTGCCGTTTGCGTGAACGTAAGCACCAACAGTTTCGCCTTCAACCAGGAACGCACGACGAACCGTGATGTTTTCACCGATTTTCTGAACCAGTGCCATACGATCTTCTTCCAGCTCACCTTCGGTCAGCTTGGCAACGTCAGTTTCTTTGGTTTCAGCCAGTTTTGCAGCAACTTTGTCAGCAAAACCACCGAAGTTTGCATCGCCAGCAGCGAAGTCAGTTTCAGAGTTAACTTCAACGGCAACCATACCGCCTTCAGTTGCAACAACGCGTACTTTACCTTCAGCCGCAGTACGACCCGCTTTCTTAGCCGCTTTCAGACCAGAGTTTTTACGCAGATCTTCGATCGCTTTATCGATATCACCGTCGTTAGCGGTCAGTGCTTTTTTACACTCCAGCATGCCCAGGCCAGTACGCTCACGCAGCTCTTTTACTAATGCAGCAGAAATTGCCATATCAAATTCCTCTAAAAATTTTGTGCAAATTTTTTATTCAAAAACCGTTTATCCAAAAAAAGGGGGCAAGCCCCCTTTTTCGATCGAGCCGTTAAGCTTATTCAGCCGCGTCTGCTGCTGGCGCTTCTTCAGCTACTTCAACAAATTCGCTTGCTGGAGCACCGTTAGCTTGCTTACCGTCCAGAACTGCATCAGCCATTGCGGTTGCATAGATCTGAATTGCACGGATCGCATCGTCGTTACCTGGGATAACGTAGTCGATACCATCTGGGTTAGAGTTAGTATCAACAACACCAACAACCGGGATACCCAGCTTGTTCGCTTCCTGAATAGCGATACGCTCGTGGTCAACGTCGATCACGAATACCAGATCAGGCAGACCGCCCATCTCTTTGATACCACCGATGGAACGCTCTAACTTTTCCATCTCACGGGTACGCATCAGCGCTTCTTTTTTAGTCAGCTGCTCAAAAGTACCGTCGTTTTGTTGCGCTTCAAGGTCACGCAGACGCTTGATAGATTGACGGATAGTTTTGTAGTTAGTCAGCATACCGCCTAACCAACGGTGAGCAACGAACGGCATACCTGCACGCTCAGCTTGCTCTTTCATGATTTTACCTGCTGCGCGCTTAGTACCAACAAACAGAACTTTGTTGTTTTTAGCAGCCAGGCCTTCAACCAGGTTCAGTGCTTCGTTCAGAGCCGGAACAGTGTGCTCCAGGTTGATGATATGAATCTTGTTGCGAGCACCAAAGATGTACTTACCCATTTTAGGGTTCCAGTAACGAGTTTGGTGACCAAAGTGTACACCTGCTTTCAGCAGGTCACGCATGCTTACTTGTGCCATGATATTTACCTTATAACTTGGGTTAGGCCTCCACGTACCCATCTTGCCGACCCGCTTCATAATTATGATTAAGGCACCCCGGCAACACGTTGTGATACGTGTGTGTTTTTAATATTCCTGGATGCAATGACATCTCAGGGCGAAATTCGCGGGCGCTTTATACCATTTTCAGAGGGCAAAAACCAGAAGCTCACAGGATAATTATGCCTCTTTATCTGATCAGCAGGTTCTGCGATGCTGATGCTATCGGAGAAAGGTACGCACAAGGAATATCAATTTGTATAGCATCACGTTACAGATTACACTTAAACCATGATTGTCAGTTTTCAACATAAGGGCCTCAAAGCCTTCTATGAAACGGGCAATACAAAAGGCATCCAAGCAAAACACGCAAAGAAACTTCGCGAGATACTGACATTGCTTGATGTCGCTTCATCATCGCAAGACCTTCAGTTTCACTGGCTAAAGCTTCATCGCCTGAGCGGTCAGCTTGAAGGCTATTATTCGGTATGGGTCAATGGTAATTGGCGCATCACGTTTCGGTTTATTAGCGATGATGTAGAACTGGTAAATTATGTTGATTACCACTGAGGTATTCCTATGATGCACAACCCCGCTCCCCCAAGTGATATTCTCAAAAACGAAATTGAACACTTAAAGTTAACCGTGACCGAGGCTGCTAAGCGACTTGGAATGTCTCGCGCTGCCCTATCCAGAGTGTTAAACGGAAGAGCCTCGATCAGTACCGACCTTGCTATCCGCCTAGAAACAGCCGGGCTAAGTACGGCCAAAACCTGGCTGACGATGCAGCTAAACTATGATCTGGCCAATGCACAAAAAACAAAACAGCCGGAAGTACAGCCGTTGTCAGTATGAGCCTTCCTTGCTGTTGGCATCAGACCGATGAACTGCTGGACGCTCTGTTGCTTGATCCAGATACCATTAACAATTAAGAACACTCTGTTCAGCCACCCGCCGCCGATTGGAATCATTTGCCCAACCCCATTACAATACTGACCAACCTATTCCTTAACGATCCAACCGGAGCAATTCCACGGCTATGAACGTCACCATTAAAACTGCCGAAGAAATCGAAAAAATGCGCATTGCTGGCCGTCTGGCGGCAGAAGCTCTGGAAATGATCGGTGAGTACGTCAAACCCGGTATCAGCACCGGCGAGCTGGATCGTATTTGCCATGATTACATCGTGAATGAGCAGCAGGCGATTCCGGCCCCACTGAATTACCGTGGATTTCCAAAATCGATCTGCACCTCGGTCAACCATGTGATCTGCCATGGTATTCCCAGCGATGACAAGCTGCTGAAAAAAGGCGATATCATCAATATCGACATTACCGTGATCAAAGATGGTTACCACGGTGATACCAGCAAGATGTTTCACGTTGGTGAGCCACTGGCTCCGAATAAACGCCTGGTAGATATCACTCAGGAATGCTTGTACATGGGCATTGAAATGGTGAAGCCAGGCACTCGCTTAGGCGATATTGGTGCCGCCATTCAGAAACATGCCGAGAAAAACCACTATTCCGTGGTACGTGAATATTGTGGTCATGGTATTGGTAAAGAATTCCATGAAGACCCACAGGTTTTGCATTACGGTAAAGCCGGTACTGGCTTTGAGTTAAAAGAAGGCATGACCTTCACCATTGAGCCGATGATCAATCAGGGCACACGCTTTAATAAGTTATTAAAAGACGAATGGACGGTGGTTACCAAAGACCGCAAGCTGTCTGCCCAGTGGGAACATACCATCCTGGTGACTGCCGATGGTTATGAAGTATTGACCAAGCGCAAAGAAGAAACTCTGTTCTGGTAATACCCTGTTCCATGTCTGATTCAAAACCACAGGTTACTCACATGGATGTTGCTGCAACTCAGCTGATGCATATTGATTCACAACAGCTTATGGAGCAGCTGGCAGGATCGCCGTCGCCACTGCCGGTGGTAAAACCACTGCTGGCTGAGCTGCTCGAAAATGCCCATCAGTATTTTCGCCAGACGCTGGATGCCGACATTCTGGTGCCTCATCGCGCCCAACAAATCGACGTGATCCTGAATTGCTTATGGCAGCACCAGCACTTACACCACGATGGCCTGGCATTGGTTGCCGTGGGTGGTTACGGCCGCGGGGAATTGCATCCTCATTCCGATATTGATGTGCTGTTGCTGTGTGCTGATGAAGACGCCATCAATAACAATGCAGAGAGCCTGCAGGCATTTATCACCCTGCTTTGGGATCTGAAACTGGATATCGGCCACAGCGTTCGTACGCTGCAAGAGTGCTCCGACGAAGCGGCTAAAGACCTGACCATCATCACCAATATGATGGAAAGTCGTTTATTAGCCGGCGATAACAGCTTACTTGAGCAACTGCACCAGCGTACCCGGGTCGATCAGCTCTGGCCTGCCGACGCATTTTTTAATGCAAAATGGCAGGAAATTCAGGAGCGTCACAAAAAGCACAAAAGCTCTGAATACAATCTGGAGCCTAATGTCAAAAACTCACCGGGCGCTCTGCGTGACATCCAGACCATCAGCTGGGTCACCATGCGCCACTTCAGCAAAGGCAGCCTGCAAGCACTGGAAGACAATGGCTTTCTGACTGAGTTTGAACACCAGCGCCTGGCGTTAAGCATGCAGTTTTTATGGCGTACCCGTTATGCCCTGCACATGGTTGCCGGACGTGAAGAAGACCGCTTACTGTTTGATTTACAGCGTGATGTCGCCGATGTCTTAGGGTTTGAAGACGACAACCGTCAGCTGGGCGTTGAAAAGTTTATGTCCCAGTTCTATCGCAACCAGTTAGCAACACTGGAGCTGGCCGATTTATTACTGCTGCACTTTAACGACGACTTTGTGAAATGTGGTGAGCTGGGCGACATCATCCCGCTTAACGAACATTTCTTTTTGTGCAACGGCTACCTGCAGCTGAATGACCTGGAATTATTTGCCCGTGAGCCTTCCTGGCTGCTGCGGGTATTTAACCTGATGGCACAACAACCCGATGCCAAAGGTATCCACACCAACACCATCCGTGCCTTACGTGAGCATCGCCATCTGATTGATGAAAGTTTCCGTACCAACCCGGAACATAACCGCTTATTTATGACGTTAGTTCGCAACAAAGAGTGTGTTGTACGCGAACTGTCACGCATGATGCGCTATGGCATTCTGGGGCGCTATATTCCGGAATTTGGCCAGGTCATTGGCATGATGCAACACGACCTGTTCCATATTTATACCGTCGATGAGCATAGCCTGCGTATGGTGCGAATGCTGCGCCAGTTCCGCTTTGGTGAAGATATTCGCGAACGCTTCCCGGTTGCCTCACGCCTGATTCACCGGGTACAAAAGAAAGAACTGCTATACCTGACGGCCTTATTACACGACACCGGCAAAAGCACTGAAGGCGATCATTGTATTAATGGCGGCGACATTGCCCGCCATTTCTGCCGTCAGCACAACTTACGCCCCACCGACAGTCATATCGTCGCCTGGCTGATCGAGAATCACTTGCTGATGAGTCATGCCTCACAGCGCCTCGATCTCAACAATCCAGAAGATATTCATCAGTTTGCGCTGGAAGTGGGCGATCAGCATCATCTGGAAATGCTGTACCTGATTTCGGTAGCGGATTTATTCACCACCAACCCTAAATTGTGGACCAGCTGGCGTGCAGAACAAATGCGGCAGTTGTATCACAACACCAAAGCGGCGTTACGCCGTGGCTTAGCAAACCCGAAAAACAAAGACGATGTGATCAGTGAAATCCAGCAGGATGTTTACGATCGCCTGAGTGCTCAGGGGTTATCCGATGAGCGTATTCAGCAGCTGGTTGGCGAACCCGGAGACGATTATTTTCTGCGCGAAGGGGCTGACAATATCGTCTGGCATTGCAGTGAAATCCACCAACATGGTAACAGCAATAAGCCACTGGTTTCGATTCGCCAGACTTGTGATAACGAGTTTGAAGGGGCCACTCAGATCTTTGTTTTTATGAAAGATCAGCCCAACCTGTTTGCGGTGACCACAGCCACCCTAGACCAGCTCAACCTGAATATTCAGGATGCCCGCATCATGACCTCAGAAGGCGAACAGAACGCGGTCGATACCTACATCGTACTGGATGAAAACAACCAGCCTATTGAAGATCAGCAACGCCTTGAAACCATCCGCGCCACATTAGAAGAAGCCCTGTCGCAACCGGATGAGTTCACCACCATCATCATGCGTCGCACGCCACGTATGCTGAAGCAATTTGAAGTGGAAACTCATGTCACCATGAGCAATGACCCCATGATGCAGCGCACCGTGTTAGAAATAACCGCCGCTGACCGCCCAGGATTACTGGCACGTATGGGAGCAATTTTTGCCGAATTCGGAGCACAGATGCAGGGAGCAAAAATCCTGACGGAAGGCGAGAAGGTATCGGATATTTTTTATATCGTTGATGAAATGGGCAACCCGTTCTCGGATGTGGAGCGTTGTGAAGATCTGCAGGAAGCCATCCTTATGGGGCTGGATGAGCAGGTCGAAGCGCAATCGGCTGTTTAACCCCCCAAGCCATATAACATCAACTTATGGCACTAACAATAAACAACCTTCTATGGCATCCCTGCCATAGAAGGTTTTTCTTTGTTAACACCCGATGCTGTAGCTCTGCTTTTCTATTTTTTGCGTTTGATTGGCGCAAAACCTTCAGTATCCATCAGATTAGATGGCTTAGCATCAGTCTTAGGTCTGGAAGGGCGCGGCCCTGCTTTCTTCTTAGCAGAGGGTCCTTTCTTCGCTTTTTTTGCCGCCACTTTGCGATCCGCTGGTTTCAGCTTTTTCTTACCACCGGCTTTGCCTGAAGCTTTCAGGTTTTTCGGGCCGCGGTATTTGCCTTTCAACTCTTTAATTTCGCGTTCTTCCATGTTTTGCTGAAGGTAACGCTCAATTCCGGCTTTCAGGTTCCACTCGTTAGGAGCAATCAGGCTTACGGCCAAACCCGCCCGGCCAGCACGCCCGGTTCGGCCAATACGGTGAACGTACTCGTCACCCTTACGCGCCAGATCATAGTTAATCACCAGATCCATACCTTCAACGTCCAGACCTCTTGCTGCCACATCGGTGGCTACCAGAACATTGCGCTTACCCTGACGCAGTGACTGCATCACGTAGTTGCGCTCATCCTGAGTCATTTCGCCGTGCAGGCTGGCAAGATCGTCACGATGACGTCGCAGGAATTCAAATAAGCGCTCCACTTCATCGCGCTTATTCACAAAGATAATGGCTTTATCGAATTTTTCATTGGATAACAGCCAGGTGACCAAACGGTCTTTATGGGCGTTATCGTCCGCCAGAATACGCTGCTGAATGATATAGGAGTGACGATCCTGAATGCTGCTGGTGGTAATTTCTTCAGCATCGTTGAGCATCGCTTTGGCAATACGACCAACACCTTCATGGCGCAGCGTGGCCGACAACATAAAGGTCTGGCGCTCAGTCTTACAGCGGCCCACAATCATGTTCATATCTTCGGCAAAGCCCATATCCAGCATACGATCCGCTTCATCCAGTACCAGAAACTCCAGATCGCCTAACTCTGCTGTATCACGCTTCAGGTGATCCACTAAGCGTCCTGGCGTCGCCACAATGATCTCCGGGTTCTTACGCAGGATTGAAGCCTGATATTTGAATTCCTCACCACCGGTAAGAGAGCCTACCTCAAGTCGCGTCAGCTCGGTAAACACCTTACAGGTTTTAAACACCTGCTTAGCCAGTTCGCGGGTAGGCACCAGAATTAAGGCACGTGTTGCTGAGTTCGGCGCATCCTGATCGAGCATTTTCTGCATGATCGGCAGCAGGTAGGCCAGGGTTTTACCTGAGCCGGTTTCGGCACACACCTGCATGTCTTTACCAGCCATCGCCAATGGCAATACTTCCTGCTGAACATCCGTTGGTTCAGTGATGTTCAGCTTTTCAAGACCCAGCGCCAAACGCTGATTAAATTCGATATTTGCAAACAAGGGAGAAACTCTCGATAGAAACTGCCTGCAGTATACCAGTCATCCCTGCCGCTCGCCCGAACAAACCGTGACAGCGTATCTGCAATTTATTACGATGGTTCCAATACAATAACAATAATGGTACTCATCATGGTTCTTGCTACGCGCCTGCTTGTACTCTCCTGTCTGTTGATCACGGCTTTTACTCAGGCCGACGAGTTTGCCGACCCAGCTATGGATTTTGAGTGGCAAGCTTTCCCGTACGATACACAAGCGTATACCTACACCAGAGAACAGCTGCAGGAAAACTGGTTCTGGCTGACCCGGGCAACCGACTATCCGTTTCCGGATGCGTCTTACTTGAAGCCTCTGTTGGAACGTAATGCTGGCCTTAAGCTGGCAACCCCGCCGTTCGAATCATTGGATCAGCTGGCGGCCGATCTGCAACAAGCCTGGATTGCCTTTTTTAAGGGGGATTTTCAGAGTGCAGCACAACAGGGCTATAAACTCGGTCCCCTCGGGCACGGGGTCGCATTCTATGCTCAGGCAACGTACGGTTTGCGACTGGAAGACAATAAAGAAAAACGTCATGCACTCTGGCAAAACATTATCGAACGCCACCGCCAACACGCAGAATTAACTCAACACGATATTATGGCGCGCTATTTTGCCTTTTACGCCATGGCACGCCTGAGCGAAGAGATTTCCGCTCCAGTGGTATTAAGCCGGGGCTATATGGATACCATGAGTGAAGAACTGAATGCCATGATCCGGGCAGAACCATATAACGTGTTTGTGCTCGCGGCCAAAGGCTCCATGGATGCCGGCATTGTGCGGAAAATGGGGCGTTTTATGGGGCGCATGGCTTACGGTGCTGATGACGAAGTGGTTGAAAACTATTATCAGGCAGCATTGGCGCAGAACCGGCAAATCGCCAATGTTCACCTCGAAGCGGCACAAAGCTTTCTTTATATTCACAAGAAGAAAGCACTCGACCGGGCGCTTGAGCAGATGCGCATTGCCGCCGGTATTAAGCCCATTTCAGCGATGGAACGACTCGACAGCTTCCATGCCAAAACTCTGTTAAAAGAATTAGAAGCTATCAAAGCCAAAAACGGTGTTGGTCTGCGCGATTATATTAAGCGCGGAACAGAGTCGGGCAAAACCTACTATTTATAAAACTGTCCAAATCCAGGGCAAGACCATGCCCTGAGTATGGGCATAGCAAATCAATCATGCCCAAACACATGACATCGCTTTCTCCAATATTGAGTTAATAAGCGGCTATACCGGCAGAGCCGCCCAGCATCTTATTGATATTATTGTGTTTTCAATAAAAGCTGATCTGTTGGCCAGCTTGTTGCTAATCCTGTCTGGTACTCAATGTAACCAACAGGAACAGACCATGAAAACACCGCTTGTGAAACTGAAACATTTATTAGCAAGCTCAGTGCTGGCCTTAGGAATCAATGCAACCCAGGCTGACGATCCATTAAAAGCAGGTTTTGTTTATGTCGGCCCCGTCAGTGACTATGGCTGGTCGTACGAACATGACCGTGCCCGCCTGGAGGTGGAAAAACACTTTAACGGTTCAGTCACCACATCCTATGTCGAAAAAGTGCCTGAAGGTGCGGATGCCGAACGTGTTATTCGCCAAATGGCTCAAAACGGTACGGATGTTATCTTTACTACCTCGTTTGGCTTTATGAACCCAACCGCTAAGGTCGCCAAACGTTTTCCCGACGTTGTGTTTGAGCATGCCACCGGCTACAAGCGCGATAAGAACCTTTCAACCTATGTGTTACGCACTTATGAAGGCCGCTGGGTATCCGGTATCGCCGCAGGCATGATGACCAAAACCAACACCATTGGCTACATCGCCTCTTTCCCGATCCCGGAAGTGATTCGTGACATCAACTCCGTTTATATGGCGGCGAAATCGGTTAACCCGGATGTACAGATTAAAATCATGTGGGTCAGCACTTGGTATGACCCGGTAAAAGAAAGTGAAGCGGCCAATGTGCTGATGGATCAGGGAGCCGACATCCTGATTCAGCACACCGACTCGCCGGCTCCGTTAATCGCGGCCGAGAAACGGGGTGTGAAAGGTATTGGCCAGGCATCAGATATGAGCAAATTTGCTCCGAACGCCCATATGTTTTCCATTCGTGATGACTGGGCACCTCACTACATCAGTGTGATCGAAAATGTCAAAGCTGGTAGCTGGAAATCACAAGACTTCTGGGGTGGCTTTGGCGCTGACATGTTATCCATTGCTTCAATGAACGATAACCTGCCAGAAGCGGTACAAGCAGCCGTGTGGAAAAGTTACCAGGAGATCAAATCCGGTTCGTTTAAACCGTTCACCGGTCCCATCAAAAACAACAAAGGCGAGCTGGTTGTCGCCGATGGTCATTCACTCACCGACGAAGAACTGGCTACCGTGAACTGGTACGTTGAAGGTATCGACGACACCATTCCACAATAACTTCTGAACGCCGGGCTCGGCTCAGCCCGGCTCTCTTCTTATTTGTTTTAAAGAGTTTACTATGAGCAGTATCCCAGTTATTGATATCACCCCCCTTTATTCTTCAGATCGGAACGATTGGCAAGAAACTATTCAACAAATTGATCATGCCTGTCGCCATATTGGCTTTTTTGCCATTCAGGGATTTGCTATCAGTCCAACACAAATGCAATCCATGTTTGCGTTAAGCCGGGCTTTCTTTGAACAGCCAACAGCCGTTAAACAACGCATAGATATCGCTAACAGTCAGAATCACCGAGGCTGGGGAAGTCAGGGGGCCGAACAACTTGACCCGGATTCGCCATCCGACTGGAAAGAAACTTTTGATATGGCGCTGGATATTCATCCAGAACATCCAATCGTCACCCAATGTCCGTCCTTGTATGGCCCGAATCAATACGGGGAACTGGCAGGCTTTCAGCAGGCTGTTAATCAGCATTATGGCCTGCTGCTCGATATTGCTAAGCGCCTGCTGCGAGCCATGGCATTAGCGTTAAATCTTGAAGAAGCTTACTTTACCCGATATTTCGAAAGTGAACATATCTCGGTATTCAGAATGATTCACTACCCACCTCGCCCGGCCGAACAGCAAATCGATGACAACAGTATGGCCGCTGGTGCTCACACCGATTACGGCTGTATCACCTTATTAGCCCAAGACAATATTGGCGGCTTACAGGTACAAACCAAAGAAGGAGAATGGCTCGACGTTGCCCCACTCGAAAACACATTAATTGTGAATATCGGCGATTTAATGCAGCGCTGGACCAATGATCATTATCGCTCAACCGCTCATCGGGTTCGGAATTTAAAACCCGGCATTCATCGTTATTCCATGCCGTTTTTTGTTGAGCCCAGATTTGATACGCCGGTCGAAACAATCACCAGCTGTATTACCGAGGATACACCACAACAATACGACAGCGTGACCAGTGGAGATTGGATTTTATCGCGCTTTGCAGCGACGTATGAATATCGTCAGGAATGAATTTAACGAAAATATAAAACGAGAAAAGCCCTGACCATTTACATGATCAGGGCTTTTAAATAAGAGCTTGACGATGACCTACTCTCACATGGGGAAGCCCCACACTACCATCGGCGATACTGCGTTTCACTTCTGAGTTCGGAATGGATTCAGGTGGTTCCACAGCTCTATTGTCGTCAAGCAAAGCTTGTTGCGTCGTGATTGTCTTACGCGTTCTGCAATCATTCAGCTAATAGGTTGGATACATGAGTATTTTGATTCTCTTGCGAACCTTGCGGTGCTTATATTCTTTGGCTTGTTAACACCACCAAGTTTGGGTGTTATATGGTCAAGCCTCACGGGCAATTAGTACAAGTTAGCTCAACGCCTCACAACGCTTACACACCTTGCCTATCAACCAGGTAGTCTTCCTGGGCCCTTTAGGGAGCTCGAAGCTCCAGTGAGATCTCATCTTGAAGGGGGCTTCCCGCTTAGATGCTTTCAGCGGTTATCCTGTCCGAACGTAGCTACCGGGCAATGCCATTGGCATGACAACCCGAACACCAGAGGTTCGTCCACTCCGGTCCTCTCGTACTAGGAGCAGCTCTTCTCAAATCTCAAACGCCCACGGCAGATAGGGACCGAACTGTCTCACGACGTTCTAAACCCAGCTCGCGTACCACTTTAAATGGCGAACAGCCATACCCTTGGGACCGGCTTCAGCCCCAGGATGTGATGAGCCGACATCGAGGTGCCAAACACCGCCGTCGATGTGAACTCTTGGGCGGTATCAGCCTGTTATCCCCGGAGTACCTTTTATCCGTTGAGCGATGGCCCTTCCATACAGAACCACCGGATCACTATGACCTACTTTCGTACCTGCTCGACGTGTCTGTCTCGCAGTTAAGCCGGCTTATGCCATTGCACTAACCTCCTGATGTCCGACCAGGATTAGCCGACCTTCGTGCTCCTCCGTTACTCTTTGGGAGGAGACCGCCCCAGTCAAACTACCCACCACACAGTGTCCTCGATCCAGATAATGGACCTGAGTTAGAACCCCAAATTGACCAGGCTGGTATTTCAAGATTGGCTCCACGCTAACTGGCGTTAACGCTTCAAAGCCTCCCAGCTATCCTACACAAGACAATTCAAAGTTCACTGTGAAGCTATAGTAAAGGTTCACGGGGTCTTTCCGTCTAGCCGCGGGAACGCAGCATCTTAACTGCGAATTCAATTTCACTGAGTCTCGGGTGGAGACAGTGTGGCCGTCGTTACGCCATTCGTGCAGGTCGGAACTTACCCGACAAGGAATTTCGCTACCTTAGGACCGTTATAGTTACGGCCGCCGTTTACCGGGGCTTCGATCAAGAGCTTCGCCGAAGCTAACCCCATCAATTAACCTTCCGGCACCGGGCAGGCGTCACACCCTATACGTCCACTTTCGTGTTTGCAGAGTGCTGTGTTTTTAATAAACAGTCGCAGCCACCTGGTATCTTCGACCGGCCAGAGCTTACGGAGCAAGTCCTTCACCCTAGCCGGCGCACCTTCTCCCGAAGTTACGGTGCCATTTTGCCTAGTTCCTTCACCCGAGTTCTCTCAAGCGCCTTGGTATTCTCTACCTACCCACCTGTGTCGGTTTAGAGTACGGTTTCTTTGTAGCTGAAGCTTAGAGGATTTTCCTGGAAGCATGGCATCGACCACTTCGGACTCCGTAGAGTCACCGTCATCACGTCTCGGCATTGAAGACCCGGATTTGCCTAAGTCTTCTGCCTACCAGCTTAAACACGGACAACCAACGCCGTGCTGGCCTAGCCTTCTCCGTCCCCCCATCGCACTACAAACAAGTACAGGAATATTAACCTGTTTCCCATCGACTACGCTTCTCAGCCTCGCCTTAGGGGCCGACTAACCCTGCCCCGATTAACGTTGGACAGGAACCCTTGGGTTTCCGGCGGGGGAGTTTTTCACTCCCCTTATCGTTACTCATGTCAGCATTCGCACTTCTGATACCTCCAGCCTGGTTCACACCTTGACCTTCAACGGCTTACAGAACGCTCCTCTACCATGCACAAAGTGCATCCGTAGCTTCGGTGTACAGTTTGAGCCCCGTTATATCTTCCGCGCAGGCCGACTCGACTAGTGAGCTATTACGCTTTCTTTAAAGGGTGGCTGCTTCTAAGCCAACCTCCTAGCTGTTTTAGCCTTCCCACATCGTTTCCCACTTAACTGTAACTTTGGGACCTTAGCTGACGGTCTGGGTTGTTTCCCTTTCCACGACGGACGTTAGCACCCGCCGTGTGTCTCCCGTGATTGAACTCATGGGTATTCGGAGTTTGCAAAGGGTTGGTAAGTCGGGATGACCCCCTAGCCTTAACAGTGCTCTACCCCCCATGGTTAGACACGAGGCACTACCTAAATAGTTTTCGAGGAGAACCAGCTATCTCCGGGCTTGATTAGCCTTTCACTCCTATCCACAGGTCATCCCCTGGCTTTTCAACGACAGTGGGTTCGGTCCTCCAG